>JAQBQF010000126.1 GCA_028287115.1 Myxococcales bacterium | reverse complement strand
ACCCCTCGCGGGTCCGTTCGAGCTGCGCGCAGCCGGAAAGATCCTCGGTAAGGGGGAGCTGGTAGACGTTGACGGCGAGCTAGGGGTGCGCATCGTGAGTCTTGGCGAGCAGCTGTAGCTGTAGGAGTACCGATGCCGGTCTACGAATATCAATGCAAAGCGTGTAGTCGCGAGTTCGAGTATCAGCAACGCATGGCCGATCCCGATAAGACCGTCTGCGAAGCTTGCGGAGGCGAGCTCGAGCGGCTGATCTCTCGCACGGCGTTTCAGCTGAAGGGCAGCGGTTGGTACAAGGACCTCTATTCGTCCGCCAAGCCGGAAGCGAAGAAGGACGCGACCCCCGCCGCGACCGACAGCAAACCATCGAGTGACGCGGCCGCAAGCGCCAAGCCGGCCGCGACACCCTCTACGGGATCCGGTTCGGGCTCGGCCTCCGGCTCCGGTTCATCGTCGGGTTCCGGCTCGGGTTCCGGCTCGGGTTCGTCAACGGGTTCATCGTCGGGTTCCGGATCCGGTTCGTCATCGGGTTCCGGCGGATCGGGGACCGGATCTGGATCGACGAGCGGGCCGGTCGCGAGAGCGTCGTGACCGCTCAGCTGATCGACGGCACCGCGATCTCCGCCCGCCTTCGTGCGGAAGTCGCCACCGCGGCGAACGAGCTGCGCGCGCGCGGCATCGTCCCGACCCTCGCGGTCGTGCTCGTCGGCGATGATCCCGCATCCGCGGTTTACGTCCGCGCGAAGACCAAGGCGGCGCGCGAGGCCGGTGTCGAGCCGCGCGATCACAAGCTGCCGGCGAACACGACCCAGGCTGATCTGATGGCGCTCGTGCAAGCGCTCAACGCCGATCCGGTCGTCGACGGCATCCTCGTGCAGATGCCGCTCCCTTCGCAGCTCGACAGCGAAGCGGTGATCCGCGCGATCGATCCTGGCAAGGACGTCGACGGTCTGCACCCGACGAACCTCGGATATCTCGCCGGCGGCAAGCCCGTGTTCGTGCCGTGCACGCCGAAGGGCTGCATGCGCCTGTTGCGCGAGGTCCATGCGCAGGTTGAAGGAGCTCGAGCGGTCGTGCTCGGCCGCAGCTTGCTCGTCGGTAAGCCGGTCGCGATGCTGCTCCAGAACGCCAATGCCACCGTCACGATGTGTCACTCGAAGACGCGCGACCTCGCCGATGAAGTCCGGCGCGCCGACATCGTCGTTGCCGCGATCGGTCGCCCTCAGATGGTGCGCGGCGACTGGATCAAAGAAGGCGCAGTCGTGCTCGACGTCGGCATCAACCGTACCGAAGACGGCAAGCTCGTCGGCGACGTCGACTTCGCCGGTGCCGCGCAGCGCGCACGCGCGATCACGCCCGTGCCGAAGGGCGTCGGTCCGATGACGATCGCGTGCCTGCTCGAGAACACCGTCGAAGCCGCGCGGCGCCGTCGCGGTTAGCCCCATCTAGGGCGGAAAACGTTGACCTTGACGTCGACTTGAACCTACTTGAACCTGAACCTGAACGAACACCGTGGACATCGACGTCGTCAGATCTTTCATACGACTGTAGCGAGGCCTCACGCCGCGTCGTCGTGTTGCATTCAGCAATCCGATGGTTCCGCTCGCCGATTGTCCACGACAACGTCGGCGGTGGAGTTCAAGTTCAAGTTCAAGTTCAGGTCAACGTCAAGGTCAACGCTATCTGATCGGGATTGGGTCTAGACCCGGTTAGCTCGTCAGCGTCTTGACCGTGATCGGCTTGCCGAGCGCGCGGACCAGCGTCACCTGGAGCTCGGCAAACGGCGGCGGATTCGCGAGCAGCTCGTCGGCGCCCGCTTCGATCGCTCGGTCGCGATTGGCAGCGTTGGAGGTCAGCGCGATCGCGGGGACGGGCGGGGTTTGCTGCTTGGCGGCGCGGATCGTCGCGAGGCCGCCGTCGAGATCGAAGTCGAGATCGACGAGCGCGACGTCGATCTCGCCGGTCAGCACGCTCTCGGCGACCTGCGCATCTGCCGCCTGCGTGATCTCCGCCGTGCTGATGATCGATTTGATGTTGCGCGCGAGCGTGACGCGATCCTGGCGGTCGCCGGAGAGGAGCAGGATCTGCACGCCGTGAAATCCGGTCACCAGCTTGTCGATCGTCGAGCCGAGCTGCGGCGCGACGTCCTGGAACTCGATGCCGATGCCGGGCGGCCCATTGCCGATCTCCTCGATACCCCGGCGCCACGCAACGACGCCGTTCAGCGAGGTCGTCCCCGCGCCGGGCACCGTAAAATCGATCGTCATCTGCGCGCCTGCCGGAACATCGGCCTCGGTCTCGATGAACAGACCGCCGCGCGACAGGTTGACCGAGTACGCGACGAGAAACGACGACGCGGTCCGAAACTCGACTTGCACGGTGTATGGCATACGTGGGTACTCCCGATCCGCCATCCAACTACCTGAATATCACATGCGGGCGGCTAACTTCGCCCGATCCTCGGGTTCGATCTCGTCGATGAAATGCCAATGAAATCGTGCGCGCTTGTTACAGCAATCGATCGAGGAGGCGCTCGAGATGATCGAGGTTCATGTAACGAATCTCGATGCGCCCGGCCTTGCCAGGCTCGTCTTCAGTAATCACGACCGGGCCGCCGACTGCCTTGGTCAGCCGCTCCTCGAGATCGCGGACCGATGCAGACTTGGCTTCCACCGGTTTCTTCGCGCGTTCCGGAGACCGCGCCTTCTTGACCAGCGCCTCGGTCGCACGTACCGAGAGCTGCTTGTCGACGACCGTGCGGGCTGCGCGCTCGATCATCGCGGCTTCATCGAGACCGAGCAGCGCGCGCGCGTGCCCCATCGAGAGCCGCTCGTCATCGACCATCTGGCGAACCGTGGGCGGAAGCTTGAGCAGACGGATCGCGTTCGAGACCGTGCTGCGGTCCTTCCCGATCCGATCGGCGACCTGCTCCTGCGTGAGCCCGAATTCTTCGATCAGCCGCTGAAACGCGGTCGCTTCTTCGAGTGGACCGAGATCCGAGCGCTGGAGGTTCTCGACGAGAGCGCGCTCGAAAGCGGCTTGCTGATCGACGTCCTGCACGACGACCGGCACCTGATGGATGCCGGCCTTCTGTGCGGCGCGCCACCGGCGCTCGCCGGCGATCAGGTAGTAGCCCCCTTCGGAGCGCGGCCGAACGATCAGCGGCGTGATCACGCCGTGGACCTTGATCGACTCCGCTAGCTCGGCGAGCTCGACATCATCGAAGTTGTGGCGCGGCTGCTCCGGGCTCGGATACAGCTCCTCGATCCCCGCCGCGAAGTACGTCTTGTTCTTCGGAGCCACGACGGGCGGCGCGGCCGTCGGAAGCAGTGCCGACAGCCCGCGGCCGAGCCCACGCTTCTTGACGTCCGTCATCATGCGGCAGGTTGCCCTTTCGGAACGCCGAGGATCAACGTCCGGTCGAGAAACTCGTCGGCGACGGCGAGATAACTCTTGGTACCTGGACAGCGTAAATCGTAGAGCAAGACCGGCTTGCCATAGCTCGGGGCCTCGGAGAGCCGGACGTTGCGCGGAATGGTCGTCTCGAGGACCTTGTCCCCGAAGTACTTCGCGACTTCGGCGCGAACCTGGTTCGCGAGGTTCATCCTGCCGTCGAACATCGTGAACAGCACGCCGTCGATCTGGAGGTGCGGGTTGTACGCCGCCTTGACCTTCTCGATCGTCGCGGTCAGGGCCGATAACCCTTCGAGCGCGAAGTACTCGGCCTGCATCGGCACCACGACGCCATCGGCGGCGACCAGCGCATTGAGCGTCAGGATGCCGAGGGAAGGCGGACAATCGATCACGATGTAGTCGTAGTCGTTCGCGATCGGCGCGAGGGCGTTCGCGAGGAACCGCTCGCGATGATCGGCACCGATCAGCTCGATCTCGGCGCCGACCAGATCCGTCGTTGCCGGCGCGACGAACAGCGTGGTGATATCGGTCGGGCGAATCACATCTTCGAGCGTGACCTCGCCAACGAGCGCGTCGTAGACGGTCAGCTCGACCTTGTCGCGCGGGTACCCAACACCCGAGGAAGCGTTGCCCTGCGGATCGAAGTCGAGGAGCAACACTCGATACCCCCGCGACGCGACCGACGCCGCGAGGTTGATCGCGGTGGTTGTCTTCCCGACGCCGCCCTTCTGGTTCGCGACCGCAACGATCCGTGACATGGACCTGCCGTAACACGCTGCTCTGACCATCGACGGTTGGGCTTTCACCCGCCGATCGATCGATCCGAATCAAACTGCGTACAAAAATTTGGCCCTTTGATCCCCGGCAGCGTACTTTGTACGCAGATGTAGGACATGTAGGGATGTCCTTCGAAGGAGCACCAATGTCTGCTGGAAATCCAAGGGTTTATACTTCGTTTGCCGAGTTCGAGCGCGAGGAGCTTCGGCGTCTGGATTCGCTTCATACATCGGTCGACGACCTCGTCGAGGAGCGCTTCGCGGAAGAGCTCGATTTCGGAAACAGCAGCGACAAGCCGCGCCGCCGCGGTCGTCCGCGCAAGAATCCGCTGTAGCGGTACGATCTGCGTGGGATGCGCGCGGCTCTTGTTTTGCTGTTCGTGACGGCGTGCCGGATCGGCTTTGATGAGACGAGCCGCCCTGGACCAGATGCCGCGACCGATGGGGCCGGGATGCCGGGTGACGGTGCCGCCGCGGTCTGCGGCGAAGCGACGTGCCAACCGGTCGTCGGCAAGTACGTCAGCCACTTCACCCAGGCCGGCTGTACGGGCACCGAGAGCTACTACACGCCGTACTTCAGCGGCACCGCGATACCGAACCCGGACCACAAGATCAATTCGTGGGACGGCAACGGCGTCGCCGGCACGATCTACCGAACGGTGACGAACCGCTCGGCGAAGGACGCGGCCGGGCTGTGCCACGATGACTGGCCGAACGGAAACACGCTCGACTACTTCGTTACGATCTATCGGTAGCGTGGTAGGCCTTCGGCGTGAACGAGCTGGCCCGGATCGAACGCAAGATCGCTGCGGTCGAGCGCTACGAAAAGCCGGTCAGCGCCGGCGTTGGGATCACCTTCGCCGTGATCTACCTGTGGTGGCAGTACACGTTCAACCACTGGATCGCGACGTACACCTGGATGATCCCGTTTGCGATCGGGTATGCGGTTCCGACGTTCCTATGTTCGATCCGCGCCGCACGGCTCGATCGCGAGAAGCGCGCGATCGAAGATCCGACGTCGCTGCGCGAGCTGCCCGAAGCGCGCATCGTCAAGCACGAGAAGCCGATGCCGGTTGTCGTCGTTGCACCGCGGCGGCGGCCAGAGCTGCCGCCTGCGGATGTCAACGAAGGCCCGCGGATGCTCAAGTAACGGTTTCACGAAAGCTTCCCGGCGTGACAGCGAGCCCATTCGTCGTGAATGCGTAAGCCCACGCCCACCTGCTCAGCTGCACACAAAGGTGCAACCAAAGGGTAACAAGGCCGAAGAGGTCCTTTTGAGACTCTGCCTGCCATGCAGCCGAGGTGGATCATGCAAAAGCCGATCATTTCCCGCTCTTCGTTCGGTGTGTTGGCTGGAGTCGTTGCCCTGATCGTCACTGCTTGCGATGGAAAGCCTGGCGCCGGATCGGTGGACAGCAGCGTCGGGCTGCAGCCGGACAGCAGCGTTCCGCCGTACATGGGGGGACCGGACAACACCTACTGTCTGGCCGGCAACGTCGCCAACTTCGGCGCCGTCAACGACGGACCGGCAGCATTACCAACAGCGTGTTTCTACACCGCGGTCTCGGCGACTCCGTCGCCTGGTGCGATGACCCCCGTGCCAGCCGGCGCGGACCTCCAAGCCGCGCTCAATCGGGCGGCGTGCGGTGACACGCTGCTCCTCGCCGCGGGCGCCACCTTTGATCAACCCACCGGCCTGACGTTTCCCGCCAAGAACTGCGACGACCAGCACTGGATCACCGTGCGCACCGACGCGCCCGACGCGAGCCTTCCCCCAGAGGGCACACGGATCTCTCCCTGCTACGCCGGCGTGAGCTCGCTACCCGGCCGGCCAGCGTTCAACTGCGTCACCACGCAGAACGTCATGCCCAAGATCATGATTCATCCAAATACGACTCTCAAGATTCCCGGCGATCACTACCGGCTCATCGGGCTCGAGGTGACGAGGCCTGTCGGTGGCGGCATCGTGTACATCATCGGCGACTGCTCGGGCGGCAACAACATCATCTTCGATCGGGACTGGATGCACGGCACCGCCACCGACGAGCTCAATCACATCATTCTTGCCCCCAACGCCACCTACGTTGCCGCGATCGATTCGTACCTCTCCGATGCGCATTGCACCGCGGGGACAGGTTCGTGCACCGATTCGCAGGCGGTGAGCGGCGGCATCGGGAGCTCGCCGAACGGGCCAATCAAGGTGGTCAACAATTACATCGAGAGCGCCGGCGAAGGGATCCTGTTCGGCGGCGGCGGCGCCACCCAGGTCCCGCATGACATCGAGGTGCGGCGGAATTTTTTCAACAAGCCCCTGATTTGGAAGCCGGGCTCTCCGGATTTCTTCGGCACCACGTTCGTCGTCAAGAACAACTTCGAGCTCAAGAACGGCCAACGGGTACTGTTGGAGGGCAACGTGCTCAACAACGTATGGGGCGGATTCTCGCAAGTGGGCTTCCAGATCCTCCTGACGCCCAAGAGTCAGAACAACCAGTGCCCGATCTGCACCGTCGCTGATGTGACGATGCGGTTCAACGCGCTAAGCCACTCGGGCGCCGGAATCTCACTCGCCGCAGTCAAGAGCGACTCGGGCGGTTCCTCAATGGGACTGCACCGGGTGTCCATCCACGACGACGTGATCGATGACGTGAGCCAACAAAGCTACAACGGCGACGGAACGGGGATTCAGATCATGGCGCTTGACGCCTTTCAGAGCTTCACCATCAACCACATCACGTTCGTTCACGCGGATAAGAACCTCTTCTCCATGGGAGGGCAGCCGATCCCGAACGGGGTCTTGACCAACAACCTTCTCTCCTCGGGCATGTACGGAGCGTGGGACATCGGTGTCGGCCCGAGCGGCTGCGGGTACCAACTCTCGGGCAATGCGGCCGCCCTGTTCACCGCTTGCTGGAATCCGAACACGGTCGGCAACAATGCGGTGATCGCCGGCAACACTCAATGGCCGTCTGGGACGCAGACGACCACGGATCCCACGGCGGTCGGATTCGTCAACTACAATGGTGGGTCCGGCGGCGACTATCACCTCGCGACCGGCAGCCCCTACAAAGGCATGGGCTCGGACGGAAAGGACATCGGCGCGGACATCGACGCGGTACTCCATTCGACCGCAGGCGTTGCGAGCTTCTGAGGATCTAGCTCTCGATGTCGTAGTCCTTGAGCTTCTTGTAGAGCGTCGAGCGATCGATCTCGAGGATCGAAGCGGCCTGGGCCTTGTTGCCGCCGGTGGCGGCGAGAGCGGCGAGGATGCCTTCCTTCTCGAGCTCGCGGAGCGACTTGGCGAGGCCGGGCTTCGAGGAGGCGACTGGGATGATCGGTGGTGGCGTGTACGCCTGCGGCGGCGTTGGATCGATCGTCAGGGCCGGCATGGCGGTCGAGATCGAGGAGCCGAGCGGCGGCGTTGGCGGCGAGTTGCGCGCGCGAGGGAGCGGCGCTTGCGCGTGCATCTGCGGCGGCAGGTCCGCCGGCATGATCAGCTCGCGGTCGCCGAGGACGATCGCGCGCTCGATCGCGTTGCGGAGCTCGCGCACGTTGCCGGGCCAGTGCCAGCGCGTCATCGCGGCGAGCGTGTCGGGTGAGAAGCCGGTGATCCGGCGTGCGGCCTGGTGGCGGAACCGTGCGAGGAAGAAGTCGGCGAGCAGCGGGACATCGTCGAGACGCTCGCGCAGCGGCGGCACATCGATGTGGATGACGCTGAGCCGATAGAACAGGTCTTCGCGAAAGGTCCCGCGCTTGACCATCTCGGCGAGGTCGCGGTTGGTCGCGGCAACGACGCGGACGTCCACCTCGATCGCTTTTTGACCACCGACGCGCTCGAACCGGCGCTCTTCGAGGACGCGGAGAAACTTGGTCTGCAGCCCGAGTGGGAGCTCGCCGACCTCGTCGAGGAACAGCGTGCCGTGGTCTGCCATCTCGAACCGGCCGGCCTTCTTTTCGGTCGCGCCGGTGAACGCGCCCTTCTCGTGGCCGAACAGCTCGCTCTCGATCAGCGACTCGGTCAGCGCCGCGCAGTTGACGGCGACGCACGGACCTTTGGCGCGCCGGCTCGCACGATGGATCGCGCGCGCGACCATTTCTTTGCCGGAGCCGGACTCGCCACCGAGGAGCACGGTCGCGTCGCTCGGACCGACACGCGCCACGAACGCGAGGATGCGCTGCGCGGCGGCCGATTTGCCGATCAGGTCGCCATCCGCGAGCCGCTCTTCGAGCGCGTCGGCGCGACGCGAGAGTTGATCGCGCGTTTCGGCGCCGACCCATGCGGCTCCGGTGAGGTGCGCGATGCAGCCGGCGGCGAGCACGTCGGTGTCGTCCCAAGGCGCGCCTTTGCGATCGACCCAGAGGACGCCGACGACTTCATCGGAGCCACCGTGAATCGGAGCCGCGATCAGGGAGCGTCCTGCGGTCTCGCCGGTGACGACCTGGCGTTGCCCGACGACCTTGTCGATCAGATCCTGCGGCATCTGGAGCTGCGTCGATTCCTGCGGACCGACCGCCGCTGCAACGGGAGCTGGGCGGCGACCGGATGCGAGCACGAATGCACGCTGCGCCTCGAGCGCGGTCAGGGCGGCATCGCACGCGCCGCGCGCGACGGCTTCGCGACCCGTGGCGGATTCGGCGCGCAGACGATCACCGAGCTGCGCGATCGCCGCGAGATGGCGCCGAGCGCGATCGTCGCGGCCGGTGAGTGCGAGCAGCTGATGGCTCGAGACCTCCATCGTGACGAGGCTCGCGGTGCGCGTGACCGCGACGCCATCGACAGGCATGTAGGCCATCTTCGTCGCGCCGAGTACGATCTCATCACCGGCTTCGAGCCGATGGATGGTCGGCGGTTTGCCGTTGATCAGCGTCCGCGGCTTGCCGCTGTCGTCGCACCAGGACAGCGCGCCATCGCGCAGCTCGATCAGCCCGTGATGACGAGACACCGCGGGATCGGAGAGCTGGACGAGGTTACCCTCGCCGCGACCGACACCTCCGCCGCGCAGCGGGAGCTCGAATTCGCGACCCGCATCCGGACCCTCGATGACGACGAGGCGCGCGAGCGACATTGCGTCATCTTATACGTGGTGTAAGTTTCGCGCGATGAACCGGCTCGCGATCGCACTCGTTCTTGTTACAGCCTGCGGCGCCAAGGCCAAGCCGGCCACGACCGAGGGTGCAGGGAGCGGTTCGGGCTCTGCGATCTACGCCAAGAAAGTCGCGCTTTCGTGGGGGTTTCAACCGAACGGCGCTACGAGCTTCGACGTGTTCCTCGTCGCGACTGACGAGACCGGCAAGGCCGTGAGCTATCCGCTCGGCACATTCCTGGGTGTGTGCTCGGTCGTCAAGCCGGCCGAGGTCATGAAAGCGCTCACGGGGGTGCACTGTGCGAACGGCACGACGGGCACCGAGCTTCACGCGGTGGTGCAGGCGGACAACGTGATCGTCCTCAAGATGAACACGAACACCGGTGTGACGCCGGATCCGATGGCGCGTGAGGAAGCGACGCGGTTCACGGTGCCGCCGGGCTCGAAGATCGAAGGAACCTAACGGCCCGTGAATCCATAACTCGCGGTCGGCTCTGATCGTCCACGTGCTCGTCCACGATCGCGTGAGCTCTGAGCGATCGTCCGTCCTCGACGAAGATCCGGCGACGCATGGGGCTTTCCAGCTGATCGTGTGGGTGTACGAGCACGTGGAAGAGCCGTTGACCGCGCGAGTTGTTGATTCGCGGTCGCTACGTGATCACGACCTGGTCGCGGACGAGGTGATCTCGATCTTGACGGGCGCATCGGGGCGGCCGTATTGCGCCGCGTTGCCTCCGAGGTTCGAGATCGCCGGACTTGATGTGGAGGTTCTTTGACCTGGACCACGCCGACCAGCGTTCACTTCGAGAAATCACGGAGTGTGCGCAGGCGCTCGGTTCGATCGCTCAGCCGAGGCGTTTTCCGAGACAAATCCGAGGACATTTGTATGCACTCCGGAGGGGCTGGGCAGATTCGCCACCGCTGGCCACTACAGTCGCCACATATCAACTTGCGTAAGCTATCCATGGCGCACGCTCACGCCAGGCTTGCTCGAGCCGACAAAGTGCGTTCCAGGTCGCGAGCACCGCATCGAATCCGTATGCAGTTGCGACCAAGCGCTGACCGCGATGATGCGCCTCGACGGTGCTGACATAATTGGAATCGCACGACGGTAAGATCGAGACGCACCAGTACTCGAGCTCGCCCAGATCGCGCTCGATCCGATTCACGCAGTAACGGGCAAAGGCACCGAGCTCGCGCCGCTGCCGCAATCCACTCGCCCCCGACAAAATCACTTCCACCTTGTTTGCCGCACGTCGCATGCGGCGCGCTGAGAGCAAACCCGGTGCCTGCGCCGTACGTAAAAAACGCAAGTGACTCGCGATCTTGCGTGAAGAACGCTCGTTCCAGCACGCGCTATGTTTTTCGATCGCACGAGAAACTCACTCGCGCCGAGCTTCATTCGGTCCTTCGCGTCTGCGATCCTACGTACGATGCCCCGCGCCATCCTGATCGCGGTCCTCACCGCGGCGGGGTGCGGGCGGGTCGCCTTCGACGTCGCGGACGCGGCTCCCGTGCGGCTGCGGATCGGGGAGCGACCCGGCGCGACAAACCTCGGTACGGCTGATACGGCGCTCGACTCGACCATGCCATCCCGCGCTCGCGGCAGCGATCCGGGCATCTCCTGTGACCCGCCGGAATTTGCCTTGCTGCGCTTCGAGCTCCCCGCCGGAGCTGGAGCTCGTCCTGACGTACCAGCCGTGAGAGTAGGTTAGGATGTCGCGGATGCGGGGATGTTTGTTGACGGGCGCGCTGCTCGCCGGGTGCGTCGACAAGATGTCGTTCGAGCCCGTCGTCGAGCCGGGGACGTGCACGATGCAGGTGGCGCTCGACGGCAGCACGGGCACGGCGCAGACCGTCGGTCCGCTCGCGCTCGGTATCAACGGCGCCGACATCTGCATGCACCTCGATGCAACTCGCAACACGCGCGTTCATTTCGCCGCGGCGACGGCGCAGGAGCCGGGACCGGCATCGTCCTATCTCGCGACGCTCGAGGACAGGTCGTTCCACGCGATCGTCGACGGTTGGGACGTCAGCATCGGCAACACCGACACCCACACGTTCATGAACCTCGAGTGGGATCCGCCGGCCGGTCAGACCTCCGACGTCATCCTCTGGGTCCGCGGTCTGCACGCCCGCGCACCGACGACGATCAGCCTCTCGCTGTTCGATCCGCTCGAATAGTCACAGCGTCTTCAGGTACTCGATCACGGCGCGCGAATCCGTGGCGCCGAGATCCGCGAGGAACGGATGTCCCGCGACCGAGAAGCCGGGCGAGGTCGCATCCTGCGTGTACGTCCCGGGCTCGCCGGTGGCGCGGGTCGCGACGCCGACGGTCGTCAGATCATAGAGTGCGTCGAGATCGACGACGATGTTCGTCGGGCGCTGTGCCGGAGGCGTCGCGAGCACCGCGAGGCTCGGCCATTGCCCGGCATGACCGAACGGCGCGCGCGCCCACACGTTCGTCAGCACCGGCGGGACGTAGCCGAACGTCCGGCGAAACTTCGTGTAGCCGAGCGTCAGCGCCGGATCGTTGGCGGCCCGTTCGAACGAATCAGTCGCCGCCTCGGTGCGGCTTGCATCGGTGCCGATGTCCTCGAGCTTGACGACTTGCTCGTCGTAGTCGAGCGCGCGTCCATCGGCCGCATACGTGCCGTGGCAATGCGAGCAGTTGTCTTCGAACAGCTTGTGCCCACGTTCGGCGAGCGCACGATCGATCTTGCCGGGAAATCCGGGACGCGACTCTGGCTGGCGTAGGTATGCGCCGAGGCTCGCTCCTTGAAATGGATGGTGCTGCATCCACTCGACACGCACGCCGGCGGCGACGTCCGCTTCGACGGCGAGCAGATCCATGGGACCCTCACCGCTGCCGTCCCACGACAGCGTCACCCGATGCGCGAAGCCGATGACATCGGGAACCTTCGCCCAGCCGACTTGTGGCGCATAGGAAATCGCCCTGCCGGTGAGTTGTCCGAGCACGAGAACGAACGACTCGATCGTCGCGACCCGCCCGGGCAGTCCGTGTTCGGTACGTTCGCGCAACGGCGTGCGTTCGGTGGCGCGCTTGTCGAGCGCTGCGACCGTGCCGCCGACCAGGATATCGCGATATCGCTCGGGCCAAGCAAGGTGGCGCGCTTCGGCCTGCATCGCGGCGAGCCGGGCAAGGTGCTGCGCGGAAAAGCCGCGCTCGTGCGTGATCTCCGCGAATGCAGCGTCGTATGCGTGAATTCGTACGCGCTTGTTGCCGAGTCCGATCACGGTCGCCGCGCCGCCATTCCATCTGATCCGCTCCGCGTGACACAGCGCGCAGTTGGTCACGACAAACGGCACGTTCGTGATCGGATCGATCGTGAGGTGCATGCCGATCGGCAGGCCTTCGCGTTCGTCGAGATCTTCGCTCTTGGGGTTCGCGGCGCGCGCGACGAAGCCAAACTTCCCGGCGAGCGCCTGCGTGTCCGCGCCGAACGTTCGCGGAAACGCCTCGAGGAGTGCGAGGAAGATCGGGTACGGCACGCCGGTGCGATATGGATCGCCGACGCCGGTGCGCGTGAAGATCGCTTTACCCGCGTCCCGCGAGATCCGATCGATGCCGTACTCGTACGGATCCGAGATCGGAACCTCGATCGCAGATCTCGCGACCACCGGCGTCACGGATTCGCGCCGAGGCGACGAGCAGCCGATCAAGCAGCCACCCACCACCGCGAAGATCCGGCCCCAGCGCATGCCGGCTAATCGTCGCCCAGGGCAGCCAGCTCGGCTTGGACCATCCGATCGACGGTGGTCTTCAGCCACGCGCGCTCGGCCGGCGGAATCTGGACGAATTCGATCCCGAGACCCGCGGGCTCGCTCTCGGCGGTCTCTTGGCGCTCGATGACTCGCCGGACGACGCCCTTGACCGACAGCGGCGGGCCACCATCGACGAGGATCGTCAGCTGGCACTCGGTCCCGATCGGATCGAGGACCTCCGAGCACACGAACACGCCGCTCTCGCTGAGGTCACGCGTGGTCGCCTCGATCTCGAGCTCGGAGCTGACGTAGACGAGGTGCAGCTCGATCGAGCGGCGCTCGTGGCGGCGGCGGTTGAGCGGATTCTTCCGGACATCGGTCACGCTCGCCGGGCGGAACGTGCCCCACCGATACTGGCAGCGCTCGCATTCGTCGTCCTCGCCGCTGACCGCCGCGCCGCATTGCGGACAGCGCTGATTTGCGACGAGCGGCGGCGGCATCGTCACCGGTATCTGTGCGGTGACCGCGCGTACGATCTGGCGATCGAAGCTCGGTGTGCTCCGCGCGGCGAGGCGCAGCAGGATCGTATCCGGTTCCTCCGTCGCTTGCGGCATGCGCACGATCAGCTCGCGGCTACCGACGGAGATGATGTCGCCCTCGCGCACGTGAATCGCCGCCGTGATCGCGCGACCGTTCAGCAGCGTGCCGTTCGAGCTCTTGAGGTCCTCGAGGAACACCTCGCCTTCACGGCGGATGAACCGCAGATGGCGGCGCGAGACACTGGGGTCATTGAACCGCAGCGCGCACCCGACATCGCGGCCGACGACGGTCTCGCCGAGCGGGAGCTCGATGCTGTCGCCGAGATATTCGATGTAGACCCGTCCCAACGCTGACGTATTGTCACAGACTCTCCAGCGACGGAAAAGGCGCAGGCACGCGAATGCCACGCAATTCCGACCGGGCTGGGATCAGCGACGCACGTAATCGGTCAGGCCCACCCGGTGCCGCTCGAGGATGAAGTAGTTGAGCGTGCCGATCCGCGCCGGACCGACGGCGTAGTAGGCCTTGCCGAGCAGCAGATCCGGGTTTGCGGGATCGACCTGGACCAGGTAATCGCGCAGGTACGCCGTCGGATCGTAGGCCTTGTTGCCGCCGGACCCGTAATCGAGGAGCAGCGCGTGCAGATAGTTGTTGTCGCGCGCCGTCGGATCGACGGGGCGAACCTCGTAGAATCCGAACCGCTTCGGGGCGACGTTCCACCGGCCATCGAGCACGTTCTGCGCGACGGGCGAGTTGTAGCCCATGACTCCCTGCTCGCCGCGGAAGAAGCCCTTCAAGAACTTCTTGATCCCGACAAGCTTCGCGACTGGGAGACCATTGAGAGGTAGGCGGTTGATGCCGCGGAACTCCCAGCCGACGAGGCCTTCGAGGTCCGGCGTCGTGCCTCGCACGAACACCTGCTCGAGCTCGCGCCACGATGCGCGTTCGAGGGCGAGCGCCGCTGCCGTCGGAAATGGCGGAGGCGTGTGAAGGGGCTCGGGCGAGGTGAAGGGCGCGGACGAGCGGTGTGCAGTGGCTGCGGTCATGACAAGAACCTCCGGGCGTTATCGATCACGTAGGCGGCCGAACGAGTGGCGAGCGCCATGATGGTCTCCATCGGATTGACGCGAATCGGTGTCGGGAACAGCGAGGCATCGGCGACGAGCAGCCGATCGACGTCGTGCATGAAGCCGTACGCATCGGTGACGGCCGCGGTGCGGTCGCTGCCCATGCGCGCGGTCCCCATCATGTGAACCGTGACCACTTCCCAATCGCTCGTCGGGATCGGCTGCCCGAGCAGGCGACGCGCTTGGTCCGCGCTCGCGAGCTCTTGCGCGTGATGAAACGGCAGCAGGATGCGCTTGGCACCGGCGGCGAATAGCAGCTCCGAGAGCAGCACGAGGCCGCGCTGCATGTTCGCGGCGTCGTGCTTCGCGAGTTGATAGAACGCCTGCGGGTGGCCGTTGATCGTGCGGACGTGGCCGGTCGTCGTGTCCTCGCAGAGCAAACCCGCGAGCACCATCTGGTTGTACTGCTGCATCAGCGCGCCGAGCTGGCGGCCACGCTGCGGGAACGACATCGCGAGCACGCTCGGCGGCAAGTTGACCGCCGCGAAGCAGCCGAGCCCTTCGTCGGCAAACTCGCGAACCTGAAACGCTTGATGGGCGCCTTTCCAGCCGGTGACATCTTCGTCGAAGATCGCGACGACCTTGACGTTCGGGTGAAGGCTCAGGTTGCCACCGAGCTGACCTGACCGCGAGCGCACGCCCGACCGCGACAGCAGTGCCGGCGTGTGGATCGCGCCACACGCTGCGACGACGAGCTTCGCGCGGATCACGACGTTGTAGCCGCGCGAGCCATCGGCGTTACGCACGTGACCGATGACGCCGGTCGCGCGCTTGCCGTGAAACGTGATCCGATCGATCCGCACATCGGCGTAGACGCGCGCACCAAAATGCAATGCGCGCGGGATGTAGCTGACGAGCGCGCTCTGCTTGGCACCGGTCGGGCAGCCGAACGCACAGCGATTGCTGCCGACGCAATGCGCTTGGTTGCGCAGGTTGCCGATGATCTTCCAGCCCTTTGCGTCGGCGCCCTTCTTGAGGAGCCAGTTGTCCTTGCCGATCGCATCGTCATCCATCGGCGCGACGTGGATTCGTTTCTCGACGCGCTCGAAGTACGGCTCGAGCGAGGTGGTCGTGATGTCGAGGCCGGCTTCGGTCCGCCACCGCGCGAGGATGTCCTCGGGCGTGCGCCACGACATGCCGCCGTTGATCACGGTCGAGCCACCGACGGCGCGACCTTCCTGGAACATCACGGGCGGGTTGCCGATCGCGATCGTCGCGCCGCCATCGCGGTAGAGCTGGCGGACCATCGCGCTGGTATCCGCGGTGAAGTCGCGGGTCTGGTAGTAGCTACCTTCTTCGACGACGAGCGTGTCGAATCCAGCCTCGGCGAGCTCGGCCGCGACGGGCGAGCCTCCGGCGCCGGAGCCGACGACGACGACATCGCAGTCGAGCACGGTGTCGCCGCGCAGATCGTGACGCGTGAAGACGTTGTCCGGTCGCGCTCCTTCGTGGAGTGCCGGGCGCCCCACCGCCATCACGCCACCTCTTTCTTGGTGGTGCGCGACGGCCCGAGCGGATCGGCCGCGACGATCTGCGCGTCTTGCTTGCGCACGTCGTCTGCGAACACCGAGAGCCGTTTCTTCGTGACCTCGGCCATCCACGGTCCCGGGCGGTAGCCGACTGCCTCCATCATCTCGGGTTGCTCGTAGCAAGACAGGCTCATCAATTGATTGAGCGCACGCGCGAGCTGGACGTGGAGCGGCGTCAGCCCGTGCTCCCACGACTGAAAATAGGCCTCGGCCCGGTCGCCGGAGAGCGTGTGGGCTCGACGGAAATACCGCGGCAGCGCGCCGAGGTCATACGCGAGCAGGCCGGCCGCGAGCGCACGCTGCAACACCGGTGGCGAGGCGCCAAAGGTCAGCGCCATGTGATCGACGATCGCATCGGCGATCGGTTCCGCTTCAGGCGGGCAGATCACGGGGACGAGCGAGCGGAGGACTTTCCGCGAGGTTTCACTGTGCGCGTACGTCATCCGAGCACCTGCAGCGCCTTCGCGAGTTGATCGTCGTGGCGCTGGATGTACTCGGCCATCGCCGTGTACGCGCCGTCGCCGTCACCGGCTTCGAGGAGATCGAAGAACTTCGAGTACGCTTGCACGTAGTCCTCGGGCGGACGAATCACCATGCTCAGGGCGTCTCCCGCGTCGGCCCACAGCGTCGCGATCCGGTTGAGTAGCCACAGCCCCGGCGTGAACCGCGCGGCTTCCGCGATCGAGCGCATGACCTCGAAGTCTTCGCGTGCGTAGTTCGGCTTATCGCGCATCGACCACGCTCGCGCCATCGCGGCGCGCGCCGGTGCAGTGCCGCCTTTGGGGATCCGCGACGCGGTCAGCTTGATGACCTCGAGGACGACCGCACGCCGCACCGCGAGCAGGTCGATCAGAATGCGGCCGATCGTCGGCTGGCCGTTCTCCGGCTTGCCGTATCGCAAGTACGCGGCGATCACTTCGATCGACCAGTCGCGATACGGCCGCACGACGACGCCCGATCCGCGGCGAGGCTCGACGAGGTTCCATTCGCCGAGCCGGCGCAGCGCCTCGCGCAAGGTCGGGCGAGAAGCACCGAGCTGGCGCGACAGCTCGCGCTCGGCGGGCAACCGCGAGCCCGCCGAGTGAACACCGCTGACGATGTCCGCGAGCAGGCGCTCGAACACCGCGTCGATCGCGGTGACGGTCACGGCGGGATTGGGTTTCGGTAACGCCATCTGAGTGCCTCTAAGATTGGTATGGCCAATTGGTAAGAGCACCTATGCGCGCGGTCAATCGTTATCTCGACCTGGATCAACGACAGGACGCCAAGCCGTTGAGATTGAAAAACAAAGTCGTATCACCGCCAAGGCGCCAAGGTCGGATAAGCACTTAAGCAAGGACGAGTGCACGTGCGTTCAGCTCGGAGGCCACAGGCGTCCGCTTCAATCGATCTCTTTCCGTCCTTGGCGCCTTGGCGTTTGATCCCCGCGGGCGTTCGATCGTTTCGCGCTGCATTCGCCGCATACGCCCGCCGCGGAATTCCTGCGGCGCATCTGCTCGTCACGACAACGGGCGGGAGTGCGAGATCGGTCGATAGGCGGCCTCACGCTCTTCGACGGGGAAAAAAGCCTGTCATTTGGGCAGGTCGCCTTGACGCTTAGGGAGCGCAGTCGCTAGGTTCCGATCTATGACCAAGGCCAAGGCAGGTGGGGAGCAGCCGGTCGAGATACCGGACACGCTTCCCATCCTTCCGCTTCGCAATTCCGTGTTGTTTCCGGGAGCGATCATTCCCATCGATGTCGGGCGGCGAAAGTCGGTCCGCCTCGTCGAGGACGCGATTGCGAAGGAGCGTCCTGTCATTGGCATCCTGACGCAGAAGGACGCTCGGACGGAAGACCCAGGCTCGGGTGACCTCTACATGGTCGGCTGCGCCGCGCGAATCTTGAAGGTCATCAAGCTCGCGAAGGACAACTTCAGCGTCATCCTGCAGGGCGTCTCGCGCTTTGAAGTCTCGACGTTCGACGGCGCGGAGCCGTTCTTGTCCGCAAAAGTGCGTTCGGTGCCGGATCCGACGTCTTCGGATGTCGAGCTCGATGCGCTCGTGATGAACCTCAAGGACATCGCGAAGCGCGTCGTCAAGCTGATGCCCGAGCTTCCGAAAGAAGCGGGCGCGCTCGTCGACAGCGTCACCGAGGCGGGTCACCTCGCCGATCTGATCACGTCACACCTCGAGCTCGAGGTCGGCGAGAAGCAGGACGTCCTCGAGACGTTCGATCTCAAGACGCGTACGCGCAAGGTCCTCCAGTTCCTGTCGCGCCAGCTCGAAGTGTTGAAGGTCCGCGAGCGGATCAACACGCAGGTGCAAGAGGAGATGGGCCGCAACCAGCGCGAATACGTGCTGCGCCAGCAGCTCAAGGCGATCAAAGAGGAGCTCGGTGAGCTCGACGATGGTGGCGGCGATCTCGACGAGTTCGCCGAGAAGATCACGAAGGCGAAGATGCCCGAGGAGGCCGAGAAGGTCTCGCGCAAGCAGCTCGATCGCCTGAAGGGCATGCAGCCGTCGTCGGCCGAATACACCGTGACGAGGACGTATCTCGAGTGGCTGGTCGAGCTACCGTGGTCGATCTCGACCGAAGATCACATCGAGCTCGCCGAAGTTCGGCGCTGCCTCGACGAAGATCACTACGACCTCGACAAGGTCAAGAAGCGCATCGTCGAGTACATGGCCGTGCGCAAGCTGAAGAACGACAAGAAGGGCCCGATCCTCTGTCTCGCGGGGCCCCCGGGCGTCGGCAAGACCTCGCTCGGTCGCTCCGTCGCGCGATCGATCGGACGCAAGTTCGGTCGGATCTCGCTCGGCGGCGTGCGCGACGAGGCCGAGATCCGCGGTCACCGGCGGACGTACGTCGGTTCACTGCCGGGTCGGATCATCCAGGGCATCAAGAAGGCCGGAACGAACAATCCGGTGTTCGTGCTCGACGAGATCGACAAGCTCGGTCACGACTTCCGGGGCGACCCGGCGTCGGCGCTGCTCGAAGTCCTCGATCCCGAGCAGAACAGCTCGTTCTCCGATCACTATCTCGAGGTCACGTTCGACCTCTCGAAAGTGCTGTTCATCGCGACCGCGAACCAGCTCGATCCGATTCCGTGGGCTCTCCGCGATCGTCTCGAGATCATCGAGCTCCCTGGCTACACGCGCCAGGAGAAGAAGATGATCGCGCGCAAGTTCCTCGTCCCGAAGCAGCTCGATGATCACGGCCTCACCAAAGAGCGCTGTGACATCACCGATCAATCGATCTTCGAGATCATCGACAGCTACACGCGCGAAGCCGGCGTGCGTAACCTCGAGCGCGAGATCGGCAGCGTCTGCCGCGCGGTCGCCGTCAAGGTCGCCGAAGGTCAGGCCAAAGATCACGAGTCGATCTCGCCGGCGGTCGTCGAAGAGGTCCTCGGCCCCAAGAAGTTCGTCAGTGAAGTCGCGGATCGCACGAGCGAGCCCGGCGTCTGCACGGGCCTCGCGTGGACCGCGGTCGGCGGCGACATTCTGTTCATCGAAGCGACGAAGATGCCCGGCAAGGGGAAGCTCATCCTCACCGGTCAGCTCGGCGACGTGATGAAGGAGTCGGTGACGGCGGCGCTCTCGTTCGTGCGCGGCCGGGCAGCGGCACTCGGTCTCGATCCGGGGAACTTCCTCGAGAACGTCGACCTTCATGTCCACGTCCCCGCCGGCGCGGTTCCGAAAGACGGACCCTCTGCAGGCGTCACGATGTACACCGCACTGGTCTCGCTCCTCACGGGAGTGCCGGTTCGGCCGGACGTCGCGATGACCGGCGAGATCACGCTGCGCGGCAACGTGCTGCAGATCGGCGGCGTGAAGGAGAAGCTACTCGCGGCCCACCGCGCCGGGATCAAGCGCGTGATCATCCCCGAGCGGAATATGAAGGACCTGATCGACGTTCCCGAAGAGGTCAAAGGCGAGATGGAGATCCTCTCGGTGCGGCGCATGGACGAAGTCCTCGCGCTCGCGCTGAAAGACCCACCGCCTTCGATCATGGACCTCGCGAAGGCCGCGCTCGCCGAGAACCATCCGACCGCGTGAGGTTCCGTGCAGGTGTGACCTGCCTCGTGCTGCTGGCCTGAATGGGTCGTTCGGATTGCCGGGCTGTTACATCGACCCGAGCCGATCGTCGCGCGTTGAGTGGCTCTCAGCAGAGCTCCGACGTTTTGGGGGCGCTCGGTCATCGTGTTACGGCCTGACTTTCGTCTGACCGGTGATCTGCGTAGTGAACCTTGACGCCACGTTGGGCCGTACTTAGGTTGCGCAGCAGACAATTCGTAAGGCAGAGGAAAACACAGTCATGGGCAAGATCATCGGCATCGACCTAGGCACGACCAACTCCGTGGTTGCGATCATGGAAGGCAAAGAGCCGAAGGTTATCCCGAACGAGGAAGGCGCACGCCTGACCCCGTCCGTGGTCGCCTTCGACGAGAAGGGCGAGGTCCTGGTTGGCCAGATCGCTCGTCGTCAAGCAATCACCAATCCCGAGAACACGATCTTCTCGAGCAAGCGCTTCATGGGTCGCAAGTACAGCGACCCGGTGACGCAAGAAGAGCTCAAGCGCGTTCCGTTCAAGATCGTGCAAGCGCCCAACGGCGACGTCGCGTTCGAGATTCGTGGCAAGCGCTACTCGCCGCCCGAAATCGGCGCGCGCGTGCTGATGAAGCTGAAGCGCGCCGCCGAGGAGTATCTCGGCGAGCCGGTGACCGAAGCGGTCGTCACGGTTCCCGCGTACTTCAACGACTCGCAGCGCCAAGCGACGAAGGACGCCGGCAAGATCGCCGGTCTCGACGTCAAGCGCATCATCAACGAGCCGACCGCGGCCGCGCTCGCGTACGGTCTCGACAAGACGAAAGAACAGCTGATCGCCGTGTTCGACATGGGCGGCGGCACGTTCGATATCTCGGTGCTCGAGGTCGGTGACAAGGTCGTCGAGGTGGTGTCGACGAACGGCGATACCCACCTCGGTGGTGACGACATCGATAACCGCCTCATGGACTGGCTCGTCGCCGAGTTCAAGAAGGACACCGGCATCGACGTCAGCAAGGACAAGATGGTCCTCCAGCGCCTCAAGGAGGCCGCGGAGAAGGCGAAGATCGAGCTGTCGAGCGTGCAGGAGACGGAGATCAACCTCCCGTACCTCACGGCCGACGCGACCGGTCCGAAGCACCTCTTGAAGAAGATCTCTCGCGCGAAGTTCGAGCAGATGATCGAGGACATCGTCGCTCGCGCGATGGAGCCCTGCAAGAAGGCGCTGTCGGACGCCGGCAAGAAGGTCGAGGACATCCACGAGGTCGTCCTCGTCGGTGGCTCGACGCGGATCCCGATGGTTCAGGCGCGGGTCAAAGAGTTCTTCAAGCGTGAGCCGAACCGCAGCGTGAACCCGGATGAGGTCGTTGCACTCGGTGCAGCGGTCCAGGGCGGCGTCCTCTCGGGCGACGTCAAAGACATCCTGCTCCTCGACGTCACGCCGCTATCGCTGTCGATCGAGACGCTCGGTGGTGTCGCGACGGCATTGATCCCGCGCAACACGACGATCCCGACGCGCAAGAGCGAGACGTTCTCGACCGCGGCGGACAATCAGACGTCGGTCGAAGTCCACGTCACGCAGGGCGAACGCCCGATGGCGAAGGACAACAAGACGCTCGGCAAGTTCCAGCTCACCGGCATCCCGCCGGCGCCGCGCGGCGTGCCGCAGATCGAAGTGACGTTCGACATCGACGCGAACGGCATCTTGAATGTCGCGGCGAAGGATAAGGCGACCAACGCCGAGCGCACGATCCGGATCGAAGCATCCGGTGGTTTGACGGACGCCGATATCAAGCGCGCCGTCGAAGACGCCGAGAAGCACGAGGACGAGGACAAGGCGCGCAAGGAATCGATCGAAGCGCGTAACCAACTCGACACGCTGCTCTACGGCACGCAGAAGCTCGTCAAGGAGAACGAGTCCAAGCTCTCCGGTGAAGACAAGCTGATGATCGACGAAGCGATCAAAGAGGCCGAAGGCGTGCTCGAGAAGAACCGCGAAGGCGGCAACCCCGAAGAGCTCCGCGCCGCGTTCGAGAAGCTGCAGGCCGCGGCGCACAAGCTTGCCGAGGCGATGTACAAGCAGGCGGGCGCTCAGGGCGGCGGCGAGGGCGCACCTGCCGGTGGCACGGGCGGCGGCGAAGCGCCGAAAGAGTCCGACGTGATCGACGCCGAGTTCGAGGACAAGTCGTAAGTCGCCAAGCGATCGAGAAGACCAAGGGCTCGCCTCACGGCGGGCCCTTTTTGGTTTGGTGCGACACCGCTGTGACAGCCGGCGAGGCGACGAGCTCGCTGACCAATCGATTGGCCGGCGAGCGCAGCTGGAGTGGCCGGTCGGGCGCTAATTGTCTCGGTGCGTTAGAGCCGGCACGGACGATGCTAATGCGGTGCGGCATCAACATGAACCGCACGACGCTTAGCCTCGCATTGATCCTCGGCTCCTCCCTGTTCGCCGCGTGCACCACCGATGGCGAGAGCGGTACGACGCTCGGTAACGACGAGCTCGGCACCGAGAGCCCAGCCGACGGCGAAGCCGCGAAGGCCGACGGGATCGACACTTTCGGCATCTACACCGCCGTGAAGGTCGGCGCGTTCGAGTGCAACGGGCAGGGTAGCTGCACCCATGTGACGCTCGCCCGCGCGAACCGCTCGACGACGACCTGCGCGAACGGCTCCGTCAAGGCAAGCTGCGACGTCCGCTACCTCGACTTCAGCAAGCTCGGCCTCTCGGCCAGCAAGCTCGACGCCGTGACGACCAAGCTCCAGGCTTCGGCCGCGACCCCCGAAGTCGGCGCTCAGCTGCTCGTTCGCGGCAAGTACGTTCACGGGACGAGCCCGCTCCACCCGGGCGTCGACTGGGTCACGTTCCAGGTCACCGAGCTGTGGACCGCCCAGCTGGCCGATGGCGCCGTCGACGGCACGTTCGTGATGATCCGCGACAACGGAACCCGCTGCATCGATGGCCCGTGCCCGTCGATCAGCGAGCTCCGCATCAACTCGACTCTCAAGGCAACCACGAACGGTCTCGATTGGTCGACGCCGTCGTCGACGTCGCTGCAGAACCGCGTGTACGACGGCGAGACCAAGACGGACGGCGTGATCGTGACGGGGTACCGCACCCACGGCCAGCTGATGCACCTCCCGACCACACTCCGCTCGGTCGAACAGGTCTACCTGCTCACCAAGTAACTCCGCTCAAAAGTCTTCGTAGGCCCGCCGCACGGTGGGCCTTCTGGATTTTCGGAAGGCCATGACATACTAGATGCACGTTGCGCGCAGTACTCGTTGTTCTCGGGCTCGCAGGGTGTGCCGAGCTCGGCGTTATCTCCGATGGGACGAGCATCTCCGTCGGTAAAGCGAGCCACGGTTATTTGATCGATGGTGCGCGTCTACCAGATCAGGGCGAGGGCTTTACGACCCGCGAAGTCTGGCAACGCCGCAATAATCGATACGGCACCGACGAGCTGATCGATCTCGTCACCGGTGTGGCGCGCCGCATGGCGACGCACGTGCACGACGTCAAGATCGTCGTCGGCGATCTCTCCGGTCTAGGCGGTGGAGGAGCGTTCGCGTTTCATCGCTCGCACCAGAGCGGGCGCGATGCGGATTTCGTCTATTACATGCGCGACGCCGACGGTAAGCCGTTCGAGCCGGATGCGATGCACGTGTTCGACGGCAAGGGCAGGGCGCGCGACCAGACCGGGCTGACCGTCGACGTGCCGCGCACCTGGCTCCTCGTCAAAGAGCTCGTCGCTGCACCCGAGGCTCCCGTGCAGTACGTCTTCATGTACGAACCGATCGCGCAGATGTTGCTCGAGCATGCGGCCAAGATCGGAGAGCCCGACGCGGTGATCGCGGCGGTGCGCAAGGCGCTCAAGCAACCCGGCGACAGTGCGCGTCACGACGATCACATGCACGTGCGCATCTACTGCTCCGATGCCGACAAAGACTACGGCTGCGTCGACTACGGGCCGATGGAGATGCTCGCGCAACGCCAAGCGCAAACGGAAGCGACGTTCGCGCTGGTCTCCGGCGCCGTGTCGCGGCCTGCGGAAAATCGCAGCGCCTTCGACGTCGGGTCGCCGCCGCTGACAAGCACGAGCACGCCGACGCCACAGGCGCCCCTGCGCTCGCTACTTCGCACAGGGGCCGACCGGATTGATCTTCGGGGCTGGCGCTGACTCGAACGCGCCGGATCCGGTCGGGAGCTGCGCGCCCGACAGCACGCCTCCATCACCGGGCACCTCGGGCGTCGGGGCGTTGTCATGAGTGCCGAGCTCCTCGGCCGTCAGCGGCCTGAGCGTGCGCAGCACTTGCTCGAACGCGCGCACGTGTTGCGAACGCGCATCGACCGTCGGTGCACCGAGCACGAGGCTGACGACCCGATCCTCGGTGACCGCGAGCGCCTGGCGAAAGTAATGTTTGCCGTCGTCGTATTCGAACCATACCGACGGGATTCCGGCTTCTTCGTTTTCCTTCGGGCCGGCCTGGATCGAATGATCGGCGACGCGCATGCGCTGCGTCTGAAGTTGCTTTTGCAACGCGCACGCAAACTTCGATGCGAGCGATTCGTGGCTGCTCCGGCACGCGATCGGCCACGAGCAGTAAAGCTCGTGCGTGAAGGTCTCCGCGCTGAGGACGATCTTTCCCTCGGGCTGGCTGCGCATCATCCACAGCAGTAGACCGGGATAGCTCGCCTGATCCGTCGCGCGCCAGCCGCGCGGCACGACGAGCCGCAGCCGATCCGGCTTCGACGTGTAGAGCTTCGGCGAGTCCGTGCCTTGGTTCTCGAGGTCGGCATTGGCTGTCGCGACGACGAGCGCGAAGACGATCGCGGCGACCGCGAACAGCGCGAGGCGATGCATTCGCCGTCGACGCTAGCGCGGATCGAGAACCGTCGCTCGACGCGCGCTTCGCGATGCCGACCTGAACAGAGTTCCAGGCAAAAAGTTGACTCTTTCGCTATAGATATCGTTGACGGATTACACTCACGCGAATATCGTGACAATACGTCGTCGGACAATGGGTTATCCAAGGTCCCTCGAAAATAGATAACGACCACGGCGAGACAGACACACGAGGGAAACGGCGCACAGCTCGCGAGAGCTGGGCTCCGTCGGTGTGCTGCTCACGTGCGCGTTGTCGTGAGCGTCACCGAGGGAGATTCCGTTGTTTTCACGTCATCGAGGTTGGGAACCGCATGCGAGGTCGACCGGAACTGTCGTTCCGTTTCGCGCGCACAAGCGGATCGCAGACTCGATCGTCGCGGCACGACGCGACGATGACGCGCCGGCCGCCGGTGCCCACTCGCCAAAGCCCGTCGTTCTCAAGGAAGAGCAACTGCGCGCGATCGAGACCGCGCACGCCGACGGCCTGACCGCGGTGCAGATCGTCGACGCGTTCACGAGCAATCACATCAAGTTCTCCGAGGCGAGCTTTCGCAAGTACGTCCAGCAGGGCCTCTTGCCGCGCAGCAAGCGCGTCGGCCGCAAGGGCAAGCACAAGGGCTCGCTCGGGCTCTACCCGGCCAAGACGGTCCGCCGGATCAACACCGTCAAGACGCTGATGGTCGACGGCTACACGATCGAAGAGATCCAGGGCCAGTTCCTCCACTACACGGACCTGATCGAAGGGGTCGCCGAGAACCTGGTCGAGCTGTTCGCGCGAATCGATCGCGATCACGAAAAGCTCGACGCCACCGCGCGCCGCGATCTCAAGACCGATCTAGCCGATGCGCGTCGCGAGGGCGACCGCCTCGTCGAGCGTCTGCAGGACATCAC
Organism: Myxococcales bacterium; assembly: GCA_028287115.1. Taxonomy (GTDB): domain Bacteria; phylum Myxococcota_A; class Polyangia; order Haliangiales; family Haliangiaceae; genus JABFXX01. The sequence goes on along the minus strand of JAQBQF010000126.1, from coordinate 601 downwards.
GCGCCGAGTTGCGGCGCCACGCACCGACACACTTCGTCTCGCCGGCGCCGCGGGGGGCGCCGAGGACTTGCTCTAGACGGCGACCCGCCACGCCGCAAACCGAGGGAGAACGCGATGAGTAACGATGACGACAATCAAGACGACGAGCTGCTCGAACCGACCGACGCCGGAGATCTGGACGAGGACGATGACAACGACGTGGAGGATGCTCCCGCCGAAGGCGAAGTCCCCGAGCTAAGCCGAAAGATCCGGCGGCGACGCCGCCGCACGCGGCCGCGCAGCAAGACGATCGCGATGAAGCGCCTGACGCGTGAAGAGCTCCGCGTCGGCGCCCTCATGTACCCGCCGGTCGACATCCCGCGCCCGACCACGCGCGAGCAATGTCGCGAAGACGTCAGGCCCTGCCCGTGGGTCGCGTGCAAGCATCACCTGTATCTCGACATCAACCCGGAGACCGGGTCGATCAAGATCAACTTCCCCGATCTCGAGCCGTGGGAGCTCAAGCACACGTGTGCGCTCGATGTCGCCGAGCGCGGTGGCATCACGCTCGAAGAAGTCGGCGAGATCATGAACCTGACGCGGGAGCGGATCCGTCAAGTCG
>JAQBQF010000121.1 GCA_028287115.1 Myxococcales bacterium | reverse complement strand
AGTGAGCACGGCGCTCGTGCGAGCACCCACGTCCGAGTCAGTCACGAGCGCGAGAGACCCCGCCGTGCGCGTGCTCGCGTGCTCGCGGGCTCTACAATGTAGATCGCCGAATTCCGGATTCCGGTCGAGGACATAGCCGTAACTGATCGGTATTGGTTCTAACAGCTACCGCGCGGCGATCACGAGCTGATCGATCACGTCTCCGACGCCGGGCACGCTGCGAACCAGGTCCGGAATTCGCGCGAGCTCCTGCGCGTCGCGAACCTGACCGCGGAGGGTCACGCGGTTGCGCTCGACCTCGGCGGTGACGCCACGAACGCCACTCGCGGCGAGCGCGCGCTGAACGCTGTCGGCGAGCTGTTGTTCGTCGGCGTCGAGCGCGCGGAAGCCTTCGCGCGCCTGTTGCTCTTGCTCGCGCGTCGGTCGAAATGACGAATCGAGGTTCGGCACGGTCTTGCGCGTGATGTCGTCGTAGCTCGGCGGTTTTCGATCGGGCATCAGGTCTCCATTCGGGCATCGTCGGGCGGTGGCGTTACGAGCTCGGCTGCGGCTTCCGCGAGCCTGCTCGCGCGATCGTCGTCGATATCGAGCGCGCGTTGCAGCTCGTCGAGGAATTCGCTCTCGATCGGATCGAGCTCGAGGTCTGAAACGATGATGAGATAGGCGAGGACGTAAGCGAGCTCGCGGCTCGGCTGCCAGGACAGCCTGCTCGCAAGCTGGCGGATGCGGGCCGCGTGCTCTTCGTGATCGATCGGAAGCGGAGACACCGGACCGATGTCCGATGGGTCGATCCGCGCGAGCACGCAGACCTGCCGCTTCAGCACCTCGAAATCGGCGAGCTCCTCCGGGTCCTCGTCGAAGTCGATCTCCATCGCGAGGTATGCGATGCCGACGATCGCCTCGGCCTCGCGCGCCGACAGGTCCGGCGGTTGCCGTCCGAACGCGAGCTGCACGACCGATCGAAGCTGCGCCGTGTCGATCTGCATGCCTTACCGTACTCCGGCTGCGAAGATTGACCAGCAACGCCCCCGAGGTGCCGGCGCGTTAGGAGGACGTCACACGAGGCTCGTGCGAATCGCGCTTACCAGATCTTCACGCGCTTGTCGGGCGCGAGATACAGCGCATCGTCCGGCTTCGGCTTGTACGCGTCGTACCAAGCGTCGAGGTTACGCACGACCGAGGCGCGGTACTCCGAAGGGCTGTGCGGATCCGTCACGAGGCGGTTCTGCAGCTCGGGCAGCCGATACAGCCGGCGCCACACCTGGGCCCACCCGAGGAAGAACCGCTGATCGCCCGTCAGGCCGTCGACGGCGGGGGCTTCTTTGCCACCGAGCGACAGCTTGTACGCGTTGTACGCGACCGTGAGGCCCGCGAGATCAGCAATGTTCTCACCGAGCGTGAGCTCGCCCTTGACGCACAGTGCCGGCTTGCCGTCGGCGGCCGGGAACGGGCAATAGCCGCTGTACTGCGCGACGAGCCGCGCCGTTGCGGTCTTGAACTTGTCGGTGTCGTCCTTCGTCCACCAGTTCTTGAGCGCGCCGGTCGAGTCGTATTGCGCGCCTTGATCGTCGAAGCCGTGGCTGATCTCGTGCCCGATCACCGCGCCGATGCCGCCGTAGTTGACGGCATCATCCGCGTTCGGATCGAAGAACGGCGGCTGGAGGATCGCCGCGGGGAACACGATCTCGTTGAGGAGCGGGTTGTAGTAGGCGTTGACCGTCATCGGCGTCATGCCCCACTCGTCGCGATCCACCGGCTTGCCGAGCTTGGCGAGCAGGCGGTTGTATTCGAACTCGGACGCGCGCTCGGCGTTGCCGACGGCATCACCGGCGACGACCTTGAGCGCCGAGTAGTCACGCCAACGCTTCGGATAACCGATCTTCGGATTGTAGGTCGCGAGCTTCTCCTTGGCCTTCGCCTTGGTCTCCGCGCTCATCCACGTCAGCGCATCGAGGCGCTGGCCCATCGACACGAGGAGGTTCTGGACGAGCTTGTCGGCCTGCGCCTTGGTTGCCGGCGTGAAGTACTTGCTCACGTAGAGCTTGCCGACCGCTTCGCCCATCGCCTCGGTCACCTGATCGACGCCGCGCTTCCAGCGCTCTCGCAGCTCGGGCGTTCCCGTCAGCGTCTTGCCGTAGAAGTCGAACCGCGAGTCGACGAACTTCTTCGGGAGATACGACGCCGTATCCGTCAGCAGATGGAGCGTCAGGTAGTCCTTCCAGACGGCGAGCGGCTCGCTCTTGACGAGCTTGGCGGTGCCCGCGATCGCCGGCGGTTGATTGACGTTGACCGCGGCTTGTCCCTCGAGCCCGGTCGCCTTCAGCCACAGCTTCCAGTCCATGCCCGGTGCGAGCTTCTGCAGCTCGGCGATCGTCAGCTTGTTGTACGTCTTCTGCGGATCGCGGTTCTGGACGCGCGTCCAGTGCACCGCGGCGATCTTTTCCTCGAGGCCATAGACCGCAGCCGCTCGCGTGTCGGCGTCCTTCGCGCCGATCAGCGTGAACATCGTCGCGATGTACTTCTTGTAGCCTTCGCGCAGCGGCGCGAACTGCTTGTTCTTGACGTCGTACATGTCGCGATCCGGAAGGCCGAGACCGCCTTGCGAGATGCTCGCGATGTGGGTCTCCGGCGCGCGATCGTCTTGACCGACGGCCGTGCTGAACGGGCTCGTGCTGAGCTGCCGCGAGCTCGCGGCGAACACGGCGACGACGCCGCTCGTGTCTTTGATCTTCGCGATCGCGTCGAGCTGCGGTTGGATCGGCGCGATACCCTTCGCTTCGATCGCTGCCTCGTCCATGAAGCTCTTGTAGTAGTCGGCGATGCGTTGGCCATCCGGGCCATCTGCCGCGCTCGCACTCTCGATGATCAGCTTCGTGCGATCGTCGCTGCGATCGCTCAGCACGCTGAACATGCCGTAGTTCGACTTGTCCGCAGGAATCTGGGTCGTCTTGAGCCAGCTGCCGTTCGCGTAATTGTAGAAGCTCGCGCCGGGAGCCGTCTTCGGATCCATGCCGTTGCGATCGAATCCCCAGGCTCCGATCTCGGGCTTGGGCGCCACCATCGCGGGCCCCGCTGACGCCGTCGGTGTGGGTGTCGGCGTTGGCGAGGCCTCCGCGACATTCTGAGTTGGATCTGGCGTCGTCGTTGCGGTGGGGGCGGGCTTATTAGATCCGCACCCCACCATCGATGCGAGCGCGGCCGCGAACAGGCGTTTCTTCATCCCAGGTGCGTATCAAGCCGTCGAGCTTTTGCAAAGATGCGACTTTGCAGATGACGCAGCCTGCCGCACCCCGTACCAATCGCCGTACTATTGGATGACGATCGGCGTCGGCGGGACCAGGATCAGGACATCGCGCTGGTCGAGCGGGGTGCAACCACCGGCGAGGACCTGGATCGTGGCCCGGAAGATCTGGGCTTTGTCGGTCTGCATCACGAAGTCGTTGAACGCATCGACCTGGAACCCGACCTGAGTCCCCGGCGTGACGTTGTGGAATGCCGTCGCATCGAACGTCGGATTCGGCAGGTTCGGGGGTGGCGGCGGCAGGGTGAAGGTCGCCGGCGTGATCAGCTTGAGAAAATCTCGGGTCGTGTGCGGCACGGGGAGCGGATTGCCGTCGACGTCCGTGGTGACGCCCATCGGGCTACTGGTCACGTCGAACGTCGCGAACCGCGTCAGCATCTGGATGCCGGTGACGATGTTCTGGCCAAGGCCGGTGCCCTGCGGAGTGACCCGGAACACGACGGGGCACAGCCCGTTGGCATCAGGCGCGCGCCCGGCGCCGTTGTAATCGGTGCAGCACTGGTTCGCGGCGCAGCCTGCCGGCCTCACGCCGACATCCCACGCGGCCGGTGGGACGCGCGCGCCGGTCGAGGTCGCGAAGTCTTCGAGGTAC
>JAQBQF010000031.1 GCA_028287115.1 Myxococcales bacterium | reverse complement strand
TGCGCGCGCATCGTACCGCAGCGACGCCCCAAGCTCGACAGGCGCACCGCGGTCCAACGCGAACCGGAGCTCGCGAATGGCAACCCCAGCACCGGGGCGCCGCGATGGCGGACCCGGCGCGGGCGCCGATCAGCGAGCGTGCGACTGCGCCCCGCTGTGGCCTTTCCGCCAGGCGAGCATCCCGATCCAAACCGCGAGCAACTCGAGCACGACCATCGCGATCACGTCGCGCGGAATGCGCCCGCGAGAAGCTGCGTGCGACCACGGAGCAACCCGAAATGCCATGTCCTCGAGCGGTATGCGCGATGCAAGGATCGCCACCGGAGGCCAATCAGCCATGCGGGCACTGGTGATTCCCTTGATCGTCGGCCTCGGGACTCTTCTGCCGAGCGCCCACGCCGATCCACGGAAGGACAACGACATGACCGCCACACGCCTTCGCTACATGGTCAACGACATCGACGCTTCGGTATCGTTCTACACGAAGCAGCTCGGCTTTCAGGTCAAGCAAGGGCCGAATCCGAACTTCGCGATCCTGTCACGCGGAGGCTTCGAGCTGGTGCTCAGCACGCCGTTCGGTCCCGGCGGTGCCGCGAAGCCGATGGCGAACGGCGAGAAGGCGAAGCCGGGCGGCTGGAATCGGATCATCGTCAACGTCACCGATCTCCCGGCCGAGGTCGACAAGCTGCGCAAGGCCAAGGTGCACTTCCGCAGTGACATCCTGAAGGGCCCGGGAGGATCCGAGATCGTGTTCGACGACCCGTCGGGGAATCCGGTCGAGTTGTTCCAGCCGAGCGCGCCCGCCGAGCACGACAAGAAGTAGAGCCGCATGGCTCGCGCCGCATCGGCCGCGCGATTCGCAAGCCCACGGTCGAGGCGATGCTCTCGTACGGCCGCGGTCGCTCACCGTTTGCGCGGCAAGGCGCCGGATCGGTAACCGCTCTCGATCGAGGACCTGACTTTCGAAAAGGAATGGGGACCTCGATGACCTGTGCAGAAGTCTGCATCCTTTTCCAGCGATGCTCGAACGCGGAGCTATCCGCCTGCTAATTCAAGACGCAAACATCTGCACTACATCCCGAGAGGCTCGATACTGACTGGGAGGTTGGCGCCGTGCGCATGGAAGAAACAACAGGAAGCCTTCGACTGACGGGGCAAGTTGTCGACGAGCAGAAGCTCGCAGTACCTGATGCGCTGGTTCGGCTGATGCCGGGTGACAGGACGGTGATCACCGACGCGCACGGCACGTTCGAATTCGACCGGCTGTCGTCTCGACGGTACTGGTTCTCGGCGAACAAGGACGACTTCTACGCTGGACCGACCGTCGTCCGCGCCGTGGAGGGTGCCGAACCAGTTCTCCTCCAGATGCACCGAGGTGCGACGCTCGTAATTCACGTAACCGCCAACGGAGCGCCAGTTGCCGGAGCAGGACTGTTCATCGACAAGGTGCTCACTGCGACGACGAACCACGACGGCACCGCGACGATTCGCGGACTCTCGCCCGCATATCACGACGGTTGGGTGACGGCCGAAGGATGGGCACCGGCGTTCGTCTTTGCTTTATTCCACGAGAACCCAGGTGGCGTCACCGAGCGATTCGTGACGCTTTGCGAGGGCGCACGCATTGAGGGTGTCGTCCTCGGTCCTGGCGATATCGCAGTCGCGGACGCGAGCGTGGTGTTGTGGAGAGTTGCGGACTCAAGCTTCGTGGGCGGCGCAACTTCAGGCGCCGACGGGAGGTGGCGCATCGACGCCCTCGAGGCGGGAACGTTTCGTGTCGTTGCCAGCTCTGAGGAGTACTGCAGCAACGTCGAGATGATTTTGGAGTGTGACGGCCAAACGTCGCAGCTCGCCGTCGCCGTCCGCGTCGAGCATGGCGCCGAGGTACATGGCTCGGTCGTCGATACGACCGGTACGCCTGTGTCGGGCGCGCAGATCAACGCCATGCTCTATCACGCAAGCAGTAAGCGGAGCGTCTCCGATGAGAGCGGCAGCTTCCGCATTGCTGGGCTACCTCCGGGCGAATACTACGTCGATGCGGTCACGCCGACGCACGCGTCAGCGGCAGCGCATCTGCAACTCGAGCGCGGTAAGCCGGTCGAGACTCAGCTCGTCCTCGAACCAGCTCGCGTAGCCGGTGTCGTGGTTGGTGAGGATGGCGAACCCGTCGTCGAAGCGATCGTTCGCGCGATCGCGTGTACGGGATACGTGCCGTACCGGCTCGAGGCCTCGACCGATTCGCGCGGTCACTTCGATCTAGGCCCGCTCCAGCTCGGCGAATATGATCTTTACGCGAGCTGGCCTGGCCTTCGATCAGGTCACGAGGAATCGGCAACCGCACGTGTTCGCAGCTCGGACACGGACGTCCGGCTCGTACCGGAATCGCCCTCCGGGATCACAGGTCGTGTCTTTCTCGACGGAACACCCTTGCAGTATTTTGGCGCCTCGCTCGTTCACGAGCGTGAGATGCCAGGCGGTCGTGCAGTCGGGATTCGCGACTCGGACGGGCGTTTCATGCTGCGGGCGGAGCCCGGTACGTGGCGGCTGGCACTGCTGGGTCCGGGGACCAAGCTCAAGATTATCGGTGACATCACGGCCGAGCGAAGCAAGGTGGTAGACGTCGGTGACATCGCGATGGAACGCGGCCAGCGCATCACCGGCCGTGTCCGCGACGCTGCAGGGGCGCCCGTCGCCGGCGCACGCGTGAAGATCGGTCGCGGCGCGGACCTTCACGCGAACACTTCGAGGCTGCGCCAGTGGTTCGAAGGCGAGTACGAAACGAACACGGATCACGACGGTTGGTACGTCTTCGATGGCGTCGGCCAACCGGAATGGGTCCGCGTGCCGCCTCTGATCGCTGCGATCCACCCTGCTGTTGGTGCATCGCACGTGCGGTCGCTTCCGGACGGTGACGCCACGGTCGATTTCGTGCTGCTCGGCTCTGGAACGATCGACGGTTTCGTCGAAGGCGCGCAAGGCCGTCACCGCTTTGTGGAGGCAGTAGCCGAGGGAGAGCCGAAACGAGCCCGCTGGATGAGTGTTAACCGTGCGGGCGAATTTCGCTTCGAGAATGTGCCGCCAGGCGAGTGCATCATCTCGCTCAGCGGAATGGGCGACGGGGTGATCGCATCCGAGAAGGTCGTCGTGGCTTCCGGTCAGCGGACCAAGGTCAAGCTCGTCATGACGAGCTCCACAGTCTGGCTCACGATTCGGGTGCCGCGCGGACGGGAGAAAGAGCTTCGGATCGAGCGCGCCGACGGCAACGCCGAGAAGCCGGTGAGTGACGCCACCATGATCATGGACGGACAGATCACGTTCAGTGAGGTCGAGCCCGGCGAGTATCGCGTGTCGCTGGACGGAACAACCTGGACTCCAATCAGCGTCGTGCCGGGCGATCCGCCCGAGCAAACGGTGATGCTCTCGAGCTAAAGGCGCGCGAGTGAACAACTCGATCGAGCTCGTGCTAGTTCCACGCGCCAAGCTTAGGAGCTTGGTCCGGGGTGGTGCCGGTGAGGCTGCCACGTATGATTGCAATGTCGATGACCGACACGTGGATGACCGACACGTCGTTCGCAGCTGCGATCACATAGCCTTGGCGCTGGCCCCCTGTGCGCGAGGACGCAGACGCGTCACTGCCTGTCGAATACCAG
>JAQBQF010000019.1 GCA_028287115.1 Myxococcales bacterium | reverse complement strand
AGCCGGAGCCCGATCATCCGGTCGGCTTCCCACAGGCCGACTACCTGAAGATCACCTGGTGGCAGTCGCGCGCGGACTGACAAGGGACCGCGAATCACGACTCGATCGGTCAACGGCCCGTGCTCGTTCACCTACACGATCAGCTGGAAGCCCAAGGCGTCGCCGGATCTTCATCGAGGACGGACGATCGACCAGCGCTCGCGCGATCGTGGACGAGCACGTGCCACGACCATCGGTCACGATCAGAGCCGACCGATCGAGTTACGCATGCACGGGCCGTTAACCCAGCCGGCGCATCAGCGCGCGATACCGCGCGAGGTGGCGAACGGCGAGCCGTAACATGTCATCGTCTCCGCTCTTGCGCGCCAGCTGCTCGAGGAGCCGGGCGATATTGTGGTGAACGTCGCTGACGGCTTGGTCGAGCGCGATCGACTGCTCGTAGGCTGCGAGCGCCTCGCTGTAGCGCTGCAGGTCTTCAAGCGCGACCCCGAGATTGAACCAGTAGAGCGGAACGCGCCGGCTCGCGCACAAGGCGAGCCGGTAACACGACTCGGCCGCCGCGAGCTCGCCGCGATCGTGGTAGAGGCGCCCGAGATTATTGTGGGCATCGGCCAGATCGGGCCGCCCGGCGAGCGCCCGCTGGTACGCCAGGATCGCTGCGCCGGCGTCCGTCCCCTCCAAAGCGAGGCCGCGCTCGTACCACGCGAGCGCACTCGTTCCCGCGCGCAAGCCGCGCCTTGGTCCCAGCTTCATCTGAAGGAGATCGCCCACAACCCTAGGCTACGAGCCGGGTCTGACAGATCGCGAGCCTCACACTCGGTGTGGCGCCTATCCCGCTGAATCCCCAGGTAGATGTTAAGATGCCGGCCGTGGGCGAGTCGCACGGAACGACGCTGAGCATCCATGCCGATGGTAAGGCAGGAAAGCTTGGCCCACGTCCCGAGCCTGTCCTCGTGCTCGCACTCGAGTGCGGCCGTCCGCGCGCCGGCTCTGTCCGGTATCGGCTGTCCGAGCTCACCGTCGTGCACCTCGGACGCGGCAGCGAGCGGCGCGCCGAGAAAGCCGGCAACGAGCTGACGATCCGCGTGCCCGACAAGTGGATGTCGAGCAAGCACGCGAAGATCGAACCGAGCTTCGGACGCTGGGTGCTCGTCGATACCGAGTCCAAGAACGGCTCGATCGTCGATGGCCACACGACGAAGCGCGCGGTGCTCACCGACGGTTCGCTGATCGAGCTCGGGCACACGCTGTTCATCTTCTTCGAGCGGCTGCCGATCGAAGCCGAGGCATCGCCGCTGCTCGAGCTCACCCCGAGCGACGGCCCCGCGGGCATCGTCACGCTGATGCCCGCGTGGCACGGGGAGCTGTCACGGATTCGTCAGATCGCATCGTCCGAGATCCCGATGCTGATCGAAGGCGAGAGCGGTACCGGCAAAGAGGTCATCGCGCGCGCGATTCACGTGCTGTCGGAACGACGCGGCGAGTTCATCCCGGTCAATTGCGGCGCGCTGCCCGAGAATCTCGTCGAGAGCGAGCTGTTCGGTTACAAGAAGGGCGCGTTCTCGGGCGCACAGTCGGATCATCCCGGTCTCGTGCGCTCCGCCGACGGTGGCACGCTGTTCCTCGACGAGATCGGCGATCTCCCGGCGAGCTCGCAGGCTGCGCTGCTTCGCGTCCTGCAAGAGCGCGAGGTCATGCCGGTCGGCGGCACGCGTCCGGTCGCGATCGATCTCCGCGTCGTCGCGGCGACGCACCGAGATCTCGACGACATGGTCGCGGATCAGACGTTCCGGCACGATCTGTTCGCGCGACTCGCGGGGTTTCGGATCGCGGTGCCTCCGCTCACGGAGCGGCGCAGCGATCTCGGGATCCTGATCGGCGTCCTCTACGCGCGGATGTTTCCGGCCGATCATCCGGGCTTCGACATCGACGCCGCACGCCTGTTGCTCCGTTATCCGTGGCCGCTCAACGTTCGCGAGCTCGAGCAAGCGCTCGCGACCGCGCAGGTGCTTGCCGGTACGGAGCTGGTACGAGCAGAACATCTTCCGGACACCGTCCGCTCGGGACGACCACCGGGCGCACCGCGCCCTGTCGTGCTCTCCGAAGGCGATCAGAAAGTCCGCGATCAAGTGGTCGCGGCGCTGCGCGAACATCAGGGCAACGTGTCCGCGGTGGCGCGCGCTCTCGACAAGGACCGCAAGCAGATCCAACGCTGGATCAAACGCTTCGGGCTCGATCCCTCGACGTATCGCTAAGCGCGTTTCGGCGCTGGGACCGCGGTACGATTTCGGTACGACCGATACGTGCGATCCTCGTCGGGAGCACGCAATTCTCGTTACCTAGCGGGCTCGCGAGGTCGGCGCGGTTCGTGCTCGTCCACCCTGCACTGCCGCGCCGGCATGCGAGCTTCCTGAGCTTTCGGCAAAAAAGCGTACTTTCACGCCGGCGCGGCAGCCTCTTACAGGATCCCGGTTCCCGTCACCTGGCGCGTGAGCCCGAACAACCGGCGCTCGGTCCATGCCGCGAACCGGCTCGGTGGCTTGCCCGCGAGGCGCCGCATAGCTTCGGATCGCGCAGGGATCGCGACAAGCTTTCCGGGCAATCGCCGGTACAGCGGAGCCAGCGCCGTCAGTGCCGCACGCACGCCCGCCCGCGACCGTCGCGTGCTCGCGATCCCGAAATCGCGCGCGAGCTCCGCGGGCAGGAGCGACGCGGTGACCGCCTCCACGATCGATCCGAGGCGTGGCTGGCGTCCCGGCCCCGCGCGGCCGAGCAGGAACATCGCCATCTCCTTCGCACACGGTGCGACCGCCAGCCGACCGCTGCCGATCATCTGCTCCATATAGATGATGTGCTCGGCCCAGCTCGCCGGCAGCTTGTCGCGCGGGATGCCGAACAGCCGTGCGAACCGATTCATCTCGATCGTGTACGCGTCCTTCGTGGCGTCGGACAACGCACCATCGAGGCGCTCGCGCACGACGATCACGCTATCGACGAGCGTCGCGTGAACCCAGCGCAACGCGTCGGCGTCGTTCGCGTGATAGCGCGTGCCCGCCGGCCACGATCCGATCGCATGAGGGATCGTCCCGTGTACGCGTGTGTGGATGGCGTGCACACGTCGCGCGGCGGTGAACGCTTCATCGAGCTCGCCGAAGATCATCGCGAACACGTTCCGGAACGTGCGCTGGAAGCGCCCTACGACATCGCCGCGCGTGCGCGAATGGTGATCGACCGCGTGTGCGACCAACGGATGCGCGAGTTGAAGGAGTGCGGCACGTCCGCCGCCGAGGAACACCGCGAGATCTCCACCGACGTGCCACGCGGTCGAGCCCGGACCCAGGATGCCCTCGCGTCGATCGCGAACCTCACGCGACAGCGAGTCGAGCGCGGCTTCGAGCTCGGGCTGGGTGACGAGGGCCATCGCTCGAGGATCGTCGAGACTCGTCATCGCGGGGTCAAGGGTTACCGTGCGGGACCGCCACATCCGGGCCGGATCGCCCGCGAGTGAGCGGGAAGTCCGCGTGGGGCGCGGGCTTTAATCCGGCATAAGCACTGCACTGAAGTCGAACCGGTCATGCAGACGATGGTTCCCACCGCAGGCGGCGTGCAGCTTGTCGCGCAGCCGGAGGTCCCACCCGCTCCCGTGATCGAGGCATCCGTGGTGGTCGAACCACCCGAGCTGAGCGACGAGCTGGTCGCCGGCGCTAAGGCGGGCCCTTGGATCGTGGAGCGCGAGCTCGGTCGCGGTGGCATGGGCGCGGTGTATGGCGTCATCCACGAGGAGATCGGCAAACGTGCGGCCCTCAAGGTGATGCATCGCCGCCTTGTCAATCGCGGGAGCATCGAACGCATCCTGCTCGAAGCGAAGGTCGTCAATCAGGTCGGCCATCCCAACATCATCGACATCTTCGAGACGGGGACACTCGATGATGGTCGGCCCTACATCTTGATGGAGCGGCTCGATGGCGTCTCGCTCGCGCAGCGTGCGGATGAAGGCAAGATCCTTCCGGATCAGGTCATCAACATCCTGCTTCAGGTTTGCGACGCGCTGATCGCGGCGCATGCCGCCGGTGTCGTCCATCGCGATCTCAAGCTCGACAATATCTTCTTGATCGACAATCCAGAAGATCCGAGCTCGCCGCGCGTCAAGCTCCTCGATTGGGGCATCGCGAAGGTGATCTCGCACGACGCGCACACGACGATGGAGGGCCAGCTAGTCGGCACACCGCAGTACCTGGCTCCCGAACAAGCGCGAGGCGCCGCGGTGTCCGCGCAGACGGATGTCTACTCGCTCGGCGTGATGGCGTACGAGATGTTCCTCGAGCAACTGCCGTTCGAGGCCGAGACTTCAGCCGAAATCATGGCGATGCACCTGCGTGCGGTCCCCCCGCCTCCGAGCGAGCTGTGGCCGGACGTTCCGCGGACGCTCGAGAATCTGATCCTCGCGATGCTCGCGAAGCATCCTGATTCGCGTCCGACGATCCTGACGGTTGCACACACGCTCGAGCTCGTCCGCGACGAGCTGCTCGTCAAGCGCGAACGAATCGCAGCCGACGCGAGCGCTCCCGCGGCGACCGCAGCTCCCGAAATTCCACGTGCGACGCGCTGGAGCTCGGCACCCGGCCTCGCGCCGACCGAACCGGCGACCTGGCAGGAGCCGAAGCGGCGCTGGCAGTTCGTCGTCGGCGCATTCGCGCTCGCCGCGAGCGCCGCGATGTTCATCATCAGTCGCGACACCGACAGCGCTGCGGCCGCGTCGATTCCATCGCATCGCGAGACCGCGATCTCCGAACAGGCCCCCCGCCCCCCGGCTCTTCCGCTCCTCGCACAAGACACGAGCGCACCCGCGCCAGACGCCGTGCCCGACGCGGTGATCGAGATGCCGCCCGATCGAATCAACCCCGCTCACCACGCCTCCGGTGGTGGTCATCACGTATCTACTCGCAACGCCGCGGCGCATCACGCGCCGGCGCGCAAAGCCCCGGCTACGCCGCGCCGGGTCTTGCCGATAGATCCCAACGGCACCGTCGATCCATACTAGTGCGCGGCGGATTGCTCGCGCTCACCGCGATCTCGCTCGCGTCGCCGCTGGCGCATGCGGATGAGTCGTTGCGTCCGGACCAGATCCCGACGCGCGCGAGAGAGCTCGCCGAACGCGGCCGCGCCTTCCACGATGCCGGAGATTACGCCCACGCGATCATCGCGTTCAAAGAAGCGTACGTGCTCGCGCCGAGCCCGGGCCTGCTGTTCAATCTCGCGCAGGCGTATCGACTCGCGGGCCAATGCGAGGACGCGGCCTGGATGTATCACCGCTATCTCGACACCAACCCAGGTGCCGAAGCGCGCATCCTCGCCGAAGCGCACCTGTCGACGCTCGAGAAGTGCGCGCACGGCGGACTTCACCTCGGGATTCAGCCGACTGCATACGAGATCAAGATCCCGGATCCGGCACCGCCGTCCGCAGCCGACGATCTCGGTGCGAAGCGCGATCTCGTGCCCGGCCAGCGCGAGAAGCAGATCGGAACCTGGGTCGTGATCGGCGGAGGCGTCGCGCTTGTCGGCGCGCTCTACTTCGCGATCGATGCAAACGATGCGTCCAACACGGTCAGCGACCTCTACAAGAAGGGCGGCAAGTGGCAAGACATCGCCGCGACCGATCAACGCGGACATCGTAGCGCGACGCTCGCGACCGTGTGTGCGATCGGCGGGCTCGCGGCCGCCGCGACCGGCGGCGTGCTGTATGCGCTCGGGCGCCGACACGAGCAAGCGCAACACGTCGCGGTCGTGCCGACGGCACACGGAGCAGAGGTCAGCCTGACATGGGGCTTCTGACGCGGTTTGGTGGTGTCGGCTTCGGGCTCGGGGCCGCGATGATCGGGTGCTACTCGCCCGATCTCCGCGACTGTACGGTCGCGTGCAGCACCGCGAGCGATTGCGCGTCCGGACAGATGTGCGGGACGGATCAGTTCTGCGCGGCGCCGTCGGTGGCCGGTCACTGCGCGAAGCTCGCGAGGTCAGATGCCGGCACGGTCGACGGCTTGGTCTTGCACGATGGCGCCATGCCGCACGTCGATGCGCGGCCGCCGGACGCACCCGCGCCCGCGGACGCAGCACCTGCGCCGACGATCCAGCTCCACATCGTGATCACCGGCAAGGGTCGAGTCGTCGTTAACGGCAGCGCGAGCTGCGATTCGAGCGGCCCACAGCACGGAAACTGTCTGCTGGCCGCGCCGATCAGTGTGCCGGCCATGCTCCAAGCATCCGGCCATCAGCAAGACTCCTTCGACGGCTGGACGACGCAAGCCTGCGCCGGACAAGGCGCGACCTGCACGTTCACGCCGACGACTGACACGCTCGTCGGCGTGCATTTTGCGCATCACCAGCAGGGAGGTGACTGATGCGTGCGCTGCCCGCCTTCATCCTCGCGCTCGCCGGCTGCTATTCGCCGGACGCCCGCAATTGCACCGTGTCGTGTGCCTCGGCGATGGAGTGCGGCAACGGCCAGATCTGCGGCGCGGACGGGTTCTGCGCGGCGCCGAACGTCGCCGGCCACTGCAACGCGGCGAACCCGGATGCCGCCGTACCGCAAGCGAACGTCGCGCTACGGATCACGATCCAGGGCCAGGGCCGCGTCTCGATCGCCGGCATCGGAGTCTGCGATTCGATGGACGCCTCTCGCGATTGCACGCTGATGGTCCCGCCGCACGTCGCACGAATGCTCGCGGCGGTCGAGACGGAACAGAACTTCGTCGGCTGGACGACGATGAACTGCGCGAATCAAGGCTCGATCTGCACGTTGACTCCCATCACCGCAACGCAAGTGGGAGCACGTTTCAAATGACGATCGATCGCGAATGGCCGGCGCACGTGCTGCATCGCCACGGCGGAGCGAGCAAGCGCGTTGCAGTCACGGGAAACCCCGCAATTGTCGACGTGTTCGCTAAGAAAACCGCTGGCGCGCGGCGTGCACACGAATCGCTCGCACAACATGGCGCAGGCGATCACAGCAGAACACGTCGCAATCGCGCGGCCCGTATGTGAGCCGCCACCGATCCCACGTCCGCGGCGCGCCGCAACCGCCGGTGACCTGCTCGAGGTCGGTACGCGACTCGGGCCTTGGCGAATCGGCGAGGCGCTCGGCCGCGGGGGAATGGCGGCGGTCTATGCCGCCGTGCACGCGAGCTTCGGCGAGCAACTCGCGATCAAGGTCGCGCATCGGTCGCTGCTCGGCCAACAATACACGCCGGAGATGTTCCTCCGCGAAGCGCGGGTCGCGAGCATGGTCCCGCATCCCGGCGTCGTGCAGATGTTGTCGAGCGGCACTCAGGGCGACCGCCCGTACATCCTGATGGAGAAGCTATCCGGCGCGACCGTTGGCAAGAAGCTCGCGAAGCACGCGCTGCCGAGGGCCGAGGCGATCGACATCCTGCTCGAGCTCTGCGACATCCTGCGCGCGACCCACAAGGCCGGTGTCGTTCACCGCGACCTCAAGCTCGACAACGTATTCGTGGTCGACGCACCGTACGATGGCGACCGCCGCGTCAAGCTCCTCGACTGGGGCGTCGCGTATGTCGAGCACGAGCCGGATCCGTTTCGCGGCCTGATCGCCGGAACGCTCACCTACGTGGCACCCGAGCAGATTCGCGGCGAGGTCCTGACCGGCGCATGTGACGTCTACTCGCTCGCGGTGATCGCGTTTCAACTACTGTGCGGCCGGCCGCCGTTTGCGGCCTCGAGCGACCTCAAGCTCGTGCACATGCACCTGCGCACGCCGCCTCCGCGTCCGCGTACCGCATGGCCTCAGGCGCCGGAAGCTCTCGACGAGCTGCTCTATGCGATGCTTGCAAAGCATCCCAAACAGCGGCCATCGCTCGACGAGGTGATTCGCGTCCTCGAAGAGGCTCGCGACGAGATCGCGCCGGTCCGCCGCCGCGCCGTGACGGCTGTCCCCGTGTTCCCGCCGGTCGACGTGCTCGGCCGCGCCGCGCTGCCATTGCCGGTACCGTTCGGCGCCGCCTGGATCGGTCTCGCGATCACCGTCGCCGCGTTCGCCTCGCTGCTCAGCGCGTTGCCTTGATCAAGGGTTCTTGATCCCGACGACGAGCCCATCGGGGGTCGGAATGCACACGGAATCGCAGGTCTTCGCGACCAGCTCGTGAAACGCACGCATCGCGCGAGGCCGCGGACCGTCACCGGTGAGCTCGCCGAACAGGTACGCGTTGTCGCCGATCACGAGGCCACCGGGTCGCAAGTGCGCCAGCGCCCACGCACCGTAGTGATCGTAGTTTTCTTTGTCGGCGTCGATGAACACCGCGTCGAACGGGCCGTGCTTGTCGAGCCCCGGCAGCACGTCGCGACCCGCACCGAGATGCACGGTGATCCGATCCGCGAGCCCGGCCGTCGCGATGTTCTTGCGCGCGACCTCGGCGTGCTTCGGCTCGAACTCGACCGACCACAGGTGCCCTTGGGGCGGCAACGCGCGCGCCATGTGGATCGCCGAGTACCCGACGAGCGTGCCCACCTCGACGACCTTGCGCGCATTCGCGAGGCGCATCAGCAAGTACAGAAGCCGGCCTTCACTCGGCCCCACCTGGATCGCCGGGATGCCTTCGGGCACCGCGAACGCCTGCGCGAGCGCGCCGTCGTGACCCGCATGCACACGATTGACGTAGTCGAGGATCTCGGGGGAAGCGTAGCGCTCGCCGGCGCGCGAAGACGAATCTGCCATGCCGCGACTATGCCACTACTCGCATTCGCAGACGCCGTGGTTCGTGTTCGCGCAGCCGTAGGCACTCCACACGCCGTTGCTGTCGAAGCAATCCGTCGCGGTGGATGGTGGCACTCCGCCGGAGAAGGCGTTGTATCCGGACAACGGCGAACCGTCGGCCCACACGAGGTTCTGGCTCGCGTCGTGATGCAGGCCGATCCACCCGTAGCCGGTGCCACTGGATGGAATGACGGCGGTGACGAACGTATTCTCGGGCTCCGACTCGAGCTTCACGAGGTGGCCTTCGAAGGACGCGCACTCGCTCGCCGCGTTGTCGCGCGTCTTGACCCCCGTGACGAAATAGTGATGCCCCGCGCTCGTATCCGATGCGTGCGCGATGCACGTGCTCGAAGCATCCATCCAGAGTTTCGGGGCATCGATCGGCTGCGCATCACGAGTCGCGCTGACATCGCTACCGGCATCGCGGCTCTTCGCGGCATCCCCGGTGAGACCCGGCGCGTAGGCGCAGCTCGTCGCGAGCACGAGCATCAGGTGAGCGCGCATTGGGGCATTCTAGCCCCGATGGATCGCGGTTCGCTGCGGAAATTCTAGGTTTCCGGGTCGTTCGATCCGTCACTTGATCCGTCGCGATACGGAGCGAACTTCGAGAGCTCGACGAGCTCGGCCTCCATCGAACGCGTCTCGTGTTTCGTGTGCTCTTCGATCGCGGCGGCGAGCCCCGGATGGCGGATCCAGTGTGCCGAGTACGTCGGGCTCGGCTCGAAGCCGCGGAGCAGCTTGTGCTCGCCTTGCGCGCCGGCCTCGAACAGCGGCAGCTCGCGCTCGATCGCGCGCTCGATCCCCGCGTAGTACGCGGTCTCGAAGTGGAGGAGATCGACCTGGGTGTCGGCGCCCCAGTAGCGTCCGTAGAGTGCGTGCGAGGTCTCGAAGAACAGCGCGCCCGCGATCCGGCGTCCCTGCGCGACGACCTCGACCATGCGCATCGCGTCCGGCAGGGTTTCGGCGAGCCGATGAAAGAACCCGGGCCGCAGATAATCGCGGCCGCCGTGGTTGTCCGTCGTGATCCGGTAGAACCGATCGAGATCATCGAGCCGGGCCTGATCGAGCTCGGGTCCGGAGATCCACGCGAGTCGTTCGATCGCGGCGCGCGCACGTTCGCGCTCCTTGCGGAGTTGCTTGCGCTTGCGGCTCTTCAGTTGCCCGAGGAAGTCGTCGAACGTCTTGTAGCCGCGATTGCGCCAGTGAAACTGCATCGTCGTGCGCGGGAAGAAGCCGGAGCGCGCGAGGACTTGCTGCTCGGCGGCCGTGCAGAACAGCCAGTGGATCGACGAGCACTCGGTATCGTCCGCGAGCTGGCGCACGGCGGCGATCAGCGCGGCTTGCACCTCGGGCTTGGCATCGCGGGAGAGGAGGATCCGCTGGCCGGTCGCCGGTGTCGCGGGCGCGGCGATCACGAGCTTCGGGTAGTACGGGATGCCGGCGCGATTGGCCGCGTTCGCCCAGCCCCAATCGAAGATGTACTCGCCGTAGCTGTGATCTTTGACGAACGCCGCGATGGCGCCGACGAGCTTGCCGCCCTGCTCCGCGAGCAGATACGCCGAGGTCCATCCAGAGCGCCTGCGCTTCGTCGTGCTCGCGGCGTCGATCGAGCCGGAGTCTTCGAGCGCTCGCAAGAACCCGTAACGCAAGAACGGCGACGGGCCGTGGTCGAGGCTGTCCCACGCGGCCGCGTCGACCTCGGCAATCGACCCGACGGCACGGATTACGCACTTCGCCCCGCTCGAGATCGTGCTAGAAGAAGCCCGATCAGCCACGCAGGACTCCCATGACGCTAGAGCCACAACTCCGCCAGAAGTTCGACCAGATGGTCAACGCCGACTCCGTCGTCCTGTTCATGAAGGGGACGCGCAGCTTTCCGCAGTGCGGATTTTCGGCGTCGGTCGTCAACATCCTGAACACCTTGATCCCCAAGTACACCACGGTCAACGTGCTTGCGGATGCCGAGGTCCGTTCGAGCCTCAAGGAATATTCCGATTGGCCGACGTTTCCGCAGCTCTTCATCAAGGGCGAGTTCGTCGGAGGCGCCGACATCGTGCGCCAGATGTACGAGACCGGTGAGCTCGAGAAGAAGCTCGGCGAGCTCGTCGCACCGGCAAAACCGGTCCAGCTGACCGTCACGCCGCGCGCAGCCGCCGAGCTGTCCGCCGCGCTGAAAGACGGGACCCCGGGTGACGTGATTCACCTGACGATCACCGCGAGCTGGGAGCACCAGCTCGATCTCGGCGCCAAAGAGGCGTCGCACGTGACGATCGAGACCGGCGGCATCACGCTGCAGCTCGATCGCCCGAGTGCAGCGCGCGCGAACGGGACCGTGGTCGACTTCGTCGAAGATGCGACCGGCGCCGGCTTCAAGATCGAGAATCCGAACCGTCCGCCCGCGGTGCGCGAGATCGGCGCGAAGGAGCTGAAGGCGTTGCTCGATAGCGGCAAGGTCAAAGAGCTCTACGACGTCCGAACGCCGAAAGAGCGTGACACAGCAAAGCTTCCGAACACGAAGCTCCTCGACGACACGCAGATGGCGGCGATCGAGAAGCTCCCGAAGGAGACGCCGCTCGCGTTCCACTGTCATCACGGTGGTCGCAGCCGCGGCGCGGCCGAGCACTTCGTGAAGCTCGGGTTCAAGACCGTCTACAACCTCGCGGGCGGCATCGACGCGTGGTCCAAGGACGTCGATCCGAGCGTTCCTCGCTACTAACCCAGGGATCGGTGTTCGTGCTCGTCCACGTGGACGTGACACGTGAACGATCGGCTCAACCGAGCCGAGCTCCGGGATTTAATAGCGCTTGAACGGGCCGGCGGCGGAGGGCACTGTCCGCCCCGATGCGCCCGCTCCTCCCGATCTTTGGTCTCGTCGCCTCCCTCGCAGCGTGTGGCGGCGGATCGAGCTCGCCGCCCGATGCGGCTGGACCGGTGCAGCCGGTCGCCAACCCCGATCGTGAAGTCATCGATACGAAGCTCTCGTTCGACGTCACCGCGATGACCGGCCAGGCTTCGATCACGCTCGATCATTCGACCGCGCCCGGTGCTTCGTTCGAGGTCGGTGACCTCCACATCGACACCGTGACGTGGTCCGGCGCGGATCTGCCGTTCGCGGTCGCAAGTAGCCGCATGGATCTAGGGCTGCCGCGGCTCGATGTGCCGACGACGATCGACGTCGCGTTTCATTGGAGCTTGCACTCGAAGTTCGATGGCGAATCGGCAACCGGCTTCACGTTCTTGTGGCCGTACTTCTGCGGCAACTTGTTTCCGTGTCACTCGCAACCGTCGGATGGCACGACGTTCACGCTCGATGTCACCGGTGTACCGGCGGGCAAGACCGCGGTGTTTCCGCCGGCGATTCCGGCCTCCGCGCCTGCATACCAGCTCGCCTGGAGCATCGACGCGTACACTCAGCTCGATCTCGGCGCGACGACCGCGGGAACGCAGGTGTCGGTGTGGTACCGGCCGAACGAGCTGACCAAAGCGATGACGGGAACCCAACACCTCGTCGCCGCGTTCGACTGGCTCGAGAAAACGCTGGGACCGTATCGGTTCGGCGATCACGTCGGAACCGTCTCGGTGGCGTGGGGCCCCGGCGCATACGGCGGGATGGAGCATCATCCACGCTGGCATGTCGGCGCGACGTCACTCGCGAACGAGGTGACGAACGTGCACGAGTCGGCGCACGGCTGGTTTGGCGACGGGATTCGCCTCGCCTGCTGGGAGGACTTCGTGCTGTCCGAGGGTACCGTCAGCTATCTCGCGGCGCGCGCACTCGATGTGGTCGCGCCGGCAGCCGGGGCACAAGCGTGGTCGGACTACGCGAGCCAGCTCGCCGGCATTCCCGGATCGAACCTCGTGTGGCCACAGACCTGCGGCAAGGTCGACGTCCTCAAGGACCACCTGTTCACGAACGCCCCGTACATGCGCGGTGCGTTCTTCTACAAGGCCGTCGCGGACAAGGTCGGCGCAGGGCTCGTCGATCGTGCGCTCTCGACGTACTACCTCGCGCACGCTGGCGCGACCGGCTCGATGGCCGAGATGCTGGAGACGATCCACGCGGTCACCGGCTACGATCCGGGCGCGTGCGCGCAGATCTGGCTGACGAGCGCGACGACGCCGCAGCCGGGCGCGTGTCCTTAGATTCGATGCCGATCAGATAGCGTTGACTCTGACGTTGACGCGCGCCGTTGAGCTGAACTGAGCTCCACCGTCGCTGATCGACGCCCGGCCTTCGATCCAGTCCTCCGGCACCGCGAATTCTCGCACCGTGCGGAGGAGGCGACCTGACAACGTGGCTCCACTAGACTCGAACGGCCAAGCAGTGCGCGGTCGTCTCGGGCGCGCGTGCGGTTCGCAGATGCAAAGACAGTAAGCGTGCCGCGACGATGTCCATCGACGCGCGGAGCTGGTTCGTCGCTTTGTCGAGCTCGGCGAGCTGCGCCTGGAGCTCTTCGAGCTTGGTCGAGTCGGGCTGCGTCTGCGAGGTCGTGACGACCGGAATCGAGCCGCCGGTGAGCGCCGCGCTCTGAAGAATCCAGTCCAACACGTCCTCAGAGTAGCGTCGGTCGACAAAGCCGCCGGTTATGGGTTGGGTAGCGACTCCGGATGATCCCGGGGTTCCTCGACGCGCGGCGCCGACATCCGGTGCTCGCCGAGCACGAACACGATGCGCGCCACCTTGTCGGCCTCACGCTCGAACACCGCGACGGTCTGGAGCTCTTCGATCCAGAACTCGTGATCCGAGATTGGAAGTAGCCGAAACCGTGGGACTCCTGGGCCATCGACGTAGAGGCGTTTCCCGGCCGTCAGGATCTTGAGCTTCGAGCCCTGGAGATCGTAGGAACCTGCGAACGGTGAGATCTCGGCTGCGGTCGCGAAGCGTGGGCTGGCGACCTGCTCCTTGGCGAGCACCTTGTACAGGTTGTCGGCGAGGTGATCGATCAACGACGTTGCGGTCGACGCGAGGATGACGACGCCCCGCTTGGTCTTCGGGTCGAACCCCACGAAGCTGTGAAACCCGCCCGTGCCGCCGTTGTGCCAGTAGCGACCGACGTTATCGATCTGCCAGCCGAGCCCTTCGTTTGCTGCCGTGTGCTCGAGCTGCGGTTCCTGGGTCAGATGCATTTGAGCTCGCAGCGTGCCTTTACCTCCCGCGTTGGAATCGAGCTCTGCGTCGACGAGCCTGAGCTGATCGCGGACGGTCGAGATCAGCGCTCCGGCGCCGGCGAGCGCGTCGAACTTCCACGGCGGCACCGGTGCGAGATCACCGTTCGTACCTTGGGCGACGCGAGCCTGCTGCGTGGCGGGGACCGCGAAGTACGTGTCGGCGAGCCCGAGCGGCGTCAGCACGCGCTGTGCGAGCACCGCCTGATAGCTGCCGCCGATCTTGCGGCCGAGCGCAAACCCGAGCAGGCCGAACCCGTAGTTCGAGTACAGCACGGCCGTCCCGGGCGTCGCTTCGAGCTTGGTCTGCACGAGATCCGCGTAGAGCAGATCTTCGCTGTAGCGCGCGTATGGATCGGCGGCATCGGCGATCTTGGCGATGCCCGGCGGCAACCGCGGCAGTCCGGAATTGTGAAGCGCGAGCTGACGCAGCGTGATCGCGATCTTGTCGCGCATCGGCATCGTGATGCCCGGCGGCAACAGCTCGGCGACGGGCTGGTCGAGCTCGACCTCGCGGCGCTGCACGGCGTCTGCGAGCAAGAGGCCGGTATAGACCTTCGTCACCGAGCCGATCTCGAAGAGCGTGTTGCCGTTCGGTGGCGCGGAACCCGGCCCCTTGCCGAACCCGTAGATCTCGACATTGCCGGCATCGTAGAGCCCGATGACGAGGCCGCTCGCGATCTCTGCATCGATGTACGGCCGGACCTGGGCGGTGACGACCTCGCGATGGGGCCCGTCGGGATCGAGCTTCGCGGCGGGCTTGGAAGGTTGCGCGGCCGGCAGATGGGGCGAGCTGCCACAGGCGAGCACGAACAGGAGACCGAAGGCAGCGCGCATCGCCGCTAGCCTGACCTTGTTGCGCGAGATGCGCAACGTCAGGCCGAAACCCTCACACACAGAATCCCAGAGATCATGCCCAAAGTTTCATGAGAGAGTCGCCGCCTATGCGTCATGCGGCATGGTGTCTCGTTCTCCTCGCGCCCGGGCTCGCGCTTGCCGAACACGGCGGCAAGGTCGGGACGGTAGAGCCCGCTTCGCGCGCGACGCCGGTGATCGGCGGCACCAACGCGCTGCAGGGCAAGTGGCCCGATGTCGCCGCCGTGAATATTCAGAACACGCAAGCGTGCACCGGCACGCTGATCGCACCGACGGTCGTGATCACCGCCGGTCACTGCGTGACGCCGCCTCCGACGCCGAACTCGGTGCTTCTCGGAACCGCGTCTCTCGATCGCCCCGCGGACGGCGAGACGATTCCGGTCAAGATGTCGATCGAGTATCCCAACTCGCAAACCAGTGAGGACGTCGGGATCCTGATCCTGACTCGCGCCGCGACCGAAACGCCGCGGCCGATCGCGTCCGGGTGGGCGCGGCTCGAGATCACGAACGCCGCAGCGGTGCAGTTCGTCGGCTACGGCGCGATCGACATGGCCGGCAACACCTATATCCCGCAGCTCCAAGAGGCGACGTCGACGATCACCGACTTCGATTGCACGACGAGCTCGGGCTGCAACGCCGCCGCGAAGCCCAACGGCGAGCTCGGCGCGGGCGGCATGGGTATCGACACCTGCCCCGGCGACTCCGGCGGGCCGATGTACCTCACGACGTCGTTCGGAACGTTCCTCGCCGGCGTGACGTCACGGTCGTACGACAACGCGCGCTTCGCGTGCTCGGAAGGCGGGATCTACGAGCGACCGGACAAGATCGTCGACTGGATCGATCAGGTGACGGGGGTCAAGGTCGCGCGCGCACCGGAGCCGACGGCGGATCCGATCGATGTCGTGCGTGGTGACGGGGCCGAGTCGATGATCACGGCCAACGATCCGAAGAGCGATGCTCACACGTTCGCGATCGCGACGCCGCCTGCGCACGGCAGCGCGGTCGTGCGCGCCGATGGCCGGGTCCGCGTGTGCACCGATCCGAGCGTCGCCGGCACGGACAAGGTTGTCGTCACGGTCACCGACAAAGCCGACGCGAACCGGCACGTCGACGTCACGATTCCGATCATGATCGAGGACGCCGCGCCGGGCAGCAATTGCGATGTCAACGCGTTCGGCGGCAGCGCCGGAGGCGGATGTTGCGACTCCGGCCGTGGTGCCGGTGGCGCGATTCCGCTGTCGATCGTCGTGCTGATGGTGCTGCGCCGTCGCCGGTGAGGTAGGCTGCTCGCGCATGGCCGAAACCTGGCTGAAGTGCAGCGCCTGTAAGAATCCGATCACGTTCGGAGCCAACCACTGGGTGTGCAGTGTCTCGACGTGCAACCGCAGTCGCATGCGGCTCGTGTTCTGCACGGTGTCGTGCTGGGACAGTCACGTCGCGATCCTGCGTCACCGCGACGCCTGGGCCGTCGATGCCAAGGCTCCGTCCAAGGACCAGTGGGAGAGAGAGCTCGCGGCGATGCCGCCCGAGCCCGAGCCCGCACCGAAGCCGGCTGGCCCACCGGCGGTCCGCCGGATGGTCAGCGATACGCCGTCGGCGCCCCTCCGATCCGCACCGCCGCCGGCGGCTCAGACGAGTGCGCACCCGCCGACAACATCGGCGACCGGCATTCATCTCCAAGAGGCCGAGCACGACATCCTGATCGTCGTCTCGAAGGTCAAGAAGTACATCAAGGATCGCTCGGGCATGAACACGTCCGATGCAGTCGTGGATCTGTTGTCCGATCACATCCGCGCGATCTGCGACGATGGCATCCGCGCCGCCGCCCGCGACGACCGCAAGACCGTGCTCGAGCGCGACCTCCCCCGCCCCCGGAAGTAGGGACGGTGCTACCGGCGACGTGCGCGCGCGGTCGCGACCCAGTGCCCTTCGAGCTCGGTCCACCACGCTTCGATCGTCACCGGTAACGCGCTCCGATCGACGACCGTCACCGAGCATTCACCCGGCGGCCCGACGACGAGCGACACCTCGGTGAACCCGACGTAGCGGCGCACGATCGGATCGACCGCCTTGTAGATCGCCTCTTTGATCGCGAAGTGGAGCGTCACCGCACGTCCGTCGTCTCCGATGGTGCGCTGCTCGTCGGCCGTCAGGATCCGCCGGCCGATCGGCTGCCTCGGCGCCACCGCGAGCTCGAGATCGATCCCGATGTGCCCGAGTCCCGCGGGTGCGACGATCGCCGCCGCGCGCGAGCCCTTGTGGCTGATCGATCCGACAAAACCGGCCGGCAGCACCGGCGCGCCGCGATCGTCGGCGAGGATCGCCTCGCGCGTCCCGAGTAGCTCGCGCAAGGCGGTCCGGCCCGCGACCAGCTCGCGCTGACGAATCTCGCCGAGCGCCTTCGCCAGCACCTGCTCCGCGGCCGGCAAGCTCGCGATCTGCGGATCGCCGAGGTCGATGATCAGGCAGCGCCCGTGCGGTGTCTCGAGCTCGGTGCGGGTCACGTCTTCGGGCGCGTGATCATCAAGTGGTTGTGCTTCTCGGCGTCGGGATAGCCGAACCGGAACGGCAGCGGCCGATGCGGCTGATCTTTCCACAACTTCACGAACTCGGCGCGCGTGTTCTTATCGTCGATGATGAAATACGGCCCGCTGAACTCACCGTAGGTCAGTTGCTCGAAGCCCGCCGGCACCGCGTAGCTCGGCGGAATGCCCGATGCATCCGAGATCATCCACGCGACGTTCTTCAGGAGATAGTCGCGGATGTGCGAGAAATCGTCGTACCAGAGCAAGAAGCTCGCGGCCTTCGTCATCACGGCGACCTTGCCCTTCTTGCGTAGGTGCGTGAGCACGCGATCGTCGGCGTCCATGTGCGCATCATCGAGGTTCGCGACGATGTGGCGATACGTCCGCAGCGGCGCCTTCGGATCACCGAGCGGCCGGTACTGGATCTCGACGTTCGCAAACGCCGAGGTCTGCTCGTACCAGTAGTGCGTGACCTTCTTCTTGCTATCGAGCTTCTTCCCCGCGAGCTCGGTCGCACGCTGATCGAGCTCCTCGACCGAGAGATAGCGCACCGACCCGTCCGGCTCGATGTCGAAGTAGTGCAGCGACACCGGCTCCATGTCGTGAACCCGCAGGCCCGCGAGCGCCATCATGATCGTGCCCGGCAGCGTCGAATGCGAAGCCGCCTGCAGGCTCTTCGTCGTCGAGTGCGCGGACCGATACAGCCGGCGAAGATCGAACGTGATCGCATCGAGATCCGTCGCGAGCTGGCTCCTCTTGATCGAGTCGATCGCGCGAATATCACCGGCAGCCTCGAGCGAGATGGTCGTCAGCTCGAGCGCATCGGGAAATGCCGTCAGCGCCGACGACAGATCGCCACCGCCGAACGGATACACGATTGTCGTCGGCAGATCGCGCGGCCGTAGCGCGGCGATGAACGTCTGCGCTGGGTCCGCCCACGATTTCTTGTACGAGCTGTAGACGCTCGCCATCTCCTTACAATGCGCGTCGATGATCCGCTTCGGAAACGGCTCGGGGATCGCATCGTCTCCGCCGCACGCGGCGGCGCGGAACATCGCGCGGCCTTGCGGCGTGAAGTCGGTGCCGTTATCCGCACGCGCGGTGCCGATACATGCCAAGGCGAGAGCTGCGATCAACGTACGCATCGAGGGCGGTGTATCGCATGCCTAGACGCTGGCTGCCCACCGTTTGTTCTAGTCGCGCACGCCCACAGCCAAGTGGTCAAAATGACTCGGTCTGCGTCATTCGCTGCGGATCGTCGCGCCGAGCCCGGATAGCGCCGACGCAAACCCGGGGTACGAGGTCGCGACGTTGTCGGCGTCGTCGACCTGCGTTGCGCCCGAGGCGACGAGCCCCGCGACCGCGGCTGCCATCGCGATCCGGTGGTCGCCCTGGGCATGGACCCGCGCCGGATCGAACGGGCGATCGGGACGGCCCTCGACGGTGAAGCCGTCCTCGTGGATCTCGCACGCGATGCCGAAGGCGCGCAGCATCGCGCACGTCGTCGCGATCCGATCCGATTCTTTGACCTTGAGCTCTTCGGCGTTGCGCACGACCGTCGTGCCGCGCGCGCGCGCCGCGAGGATCGCGAGGATCGGCAGCTCGTCGATCGATCGCACGGCGAGATCGCCCGCGATCTCGGTCCCGCGCAGCTCGCGCGCGGCGCCGCGCACCACGACCGTCGCGACCGGCTCGGGGCCGGCCATCCGCGGGTCTTCGAGCTCGACTGCGCCGCCCATCGCCTTGATCGCGTCGAGGAAGCCGGTGCGCGTCGGGTTGACGCAGATGTTGGGCAGCCGCACTTCGCCGGCGCCCGCGATCAGCGCAGCCGCGACGAGGAACGCCGATGACGAAGGATCCGCCGGCACTTCGAACCCGGAGCCCGCGAGGTGGCGGTTCCACCCGCGCGTATCGATCGTCGTGCGTAAGCCGTGCGTGACGAGCGGCGCACCGAGGTACGCGAGCATCCGCTCGGAGTGATCGCGACTCGGTCCGGGCTCGGTCACCGAGGTCTCGCCGGCAGCCGAGAGTCCCGCGAGCAGGATCGCCGTCTTGACCTGCGCCGAGGCCATCGGCAGCTTGTAGTCGATCGCGGTCAGCGCCCGATCGACAGGACCGACCGTGAGCGGCGGCGTGACGTCCGCCCCGGTGCCCTGCCCCGTGATGTGCGCGCCCATCATCGCGAGCGGCTCGATCACGCGGCGCATCGGGCGCTTCGAGAGCGATTCATCTCCGACGAGCGTCGTCGCAAACCGTTGCCCGGCGAGCAGCCCGCACAGCAGGCGGATCGTCGTACCCGAGTTACCGCAGTCGACGTGCATCGTCGGCCGGCACATCCCGTCGAGCCCGGTCCCGGTGATCACGAGGGCAGCGCCGTCGCGTTCGATCCGCGCACCGAGCGCGGCGATCGCCTTCGCGGAGCGGCCGTTGTCGGCGCCGTCGCCAAGGCCGAGCACGCGGATCGGCGTCTGCGAGAGCAGCGAGAACAACAGCGCGCGGTGACCTATCGACTTGTCACCCGGAATCGTCACGGTCCCCGACAACGGACGCGTAGCGGGCTCGACGTAGAGCTTCATGAGGCACCGAGCATCGCACGCGCACGCTCGATCGCGCGTGCGAGGTGACGAGGACCGATCGCGATGATCGCCCGGATCCAACCGCCTTGTGCGACCAGCCGCGCGTCGACGAGGCTCGTCCCGACGCCGATCTCGCGAATCGTCGGCTCGTTCGCCGCGAGCGCCAGCGCCGCGTGCACGACGGCCGCGAGCCGGCGCGCGGCCTCCTTGGATTTCCGATCGCCCGGATCTGCGGAGTCGGCATCGATCACGATCGCGAGATCGTCGGCGACATCGGCCCACAGCGACAGTTGTGCCGGTGCCGTCTCGAGCCCGGTCTGCCGCGCCAGCGCGATCCGCGCGTCGAACGGGAGCCGAGCGGTGATCCGTAACACCGCGCCGGTCGCCCCCGCCGGCATCGCGTGATCGCGCAACCTGAGAAACTCCGCGGACGCGGCGAACGGGTGCTCTGCGGCGATCGCCGCGCGCGCTTGCAGTTGGCCGATCCACTCGTCCGGACCGAGCGCGACGAGCTCCGGCGACAGCCGCGTTCCGCCGGTGACCTCGCTCTTCGTCTCGAGCAACGTGATCGTTGCCGCCTGCGGCGTGCCGACACCATAGGCTGCGAGCACGATCGCATCCGACTGCGCGAGTGGCGATCCTTGCACGGCGACCGGTAACCCCGGCAGCCGGGCATCTGCGCCGAGCTGCGCGAGCGCCTTGGTGACGACCTCTCCGACGACACCGTTCTTGCGCAGCCGGACGAGATCGATCTCGACCACGATCTGCACACCGTCGGGAAGCAGGCTCAGGATCGCTTCGTGCGCGGAAGGCACCCGCGAGCTCACCGGCGGCGCCGACGGAAGCGGCTTGGGTTTCGCCCCGCATGCGACCAGCGCGACGAGGCACGCGATCCGGATCATGCGAATGCGTCGTTGAGCGCGCCGATCACGCGAGGCATGTCCTGATGCGACGCGACCGACACGCGCAGATGATTCGGCAATCCCCACGCTGCCATCGGGCGTACGATCACGCCGGCGCGCAGCAGCTTGTCGTAGACCGGCGTCGAAGGCCGGCCGCAATCGATCAGCACGAAGTTCGCGAGCGACGGATAGACGTGCACGCCCGGACCGCGAACCTCGGCTCGCAAACGCTCGACCGCCGCGCGCGCATGACGTGCGCTGATCGCGATGTGATCGTGATCATCGAGCGCCGCGAGGGCGCCGACCATCGCGAGGCTCCCGACGTGGAACGTCCGTCCGACGCGCCCGAGGATGTCGATCACCGCGCGGTGACCGACCGCATAGCCGACGCGCAGTCCCGCGAGGCCGTAGATCTTCGAGAACGTTCGGAGCACGACGACGCGCTTGTCTTTCTTCAGCAGCGCGAGCCCGTCCGCGTGATCGATCTCCGGCCATTCGGCGGCGTACTCCGCGTAGGCCTCGTCGATCACGAGCAACGCGCGCTGCGGAAGACCCGCGAGGATCCGTTCGGCGCCCGCGCGAGTGACGACCGATCCGGTCGGATTGTTCGGCGTGCCGATCACGACGAGCTTCGTGCGCGGCGTCACGGCGGCGAGCAGTGCTTCGACGTCGCAGCCGAGCTCCGGCGTCGTCGGCGCCGCTACAAATGTCCGGCCCGCGACCTGCGCGGCGAGCCGATAGCTGAGGAACGCGTACTTGTGCGACAGCACCTCGTCGGTGGGCTCGCAGGTCGCGAGCACGAGCTGGTACAGCAGATCATTCGAGCCGTTGCCGAGCGCGAGCTGTTCGAGACCGACGCCGAGGCGGGTCGAGAGTGCGCGCCGCAACGCGAATCCGCCTGCGTCCGGATACAGCGCGAGCTGAGATAATGCCGGAGGAATCGCGGCCACCGCGCGCGGAGAGGGGCCGAGCGGGTTCTCGTTCGACGCGACCTTGATCGCCCCGGTGATCCCGAGCTCGCGCTCGAGCTCTTCGAGGGGCTTGCCGGGTTGGTACACGTCGAGGTTCCGGACGTGTGCGGGGGTGAGCTCGTCGATCCAGGCGTCTGACACTGGGTGGACCCTACCCCGAGCGGCCCGTGCAGGGGAACCCATGTCGCCCGCCAGGCGCGAACGCCGCTTCGCAGGTCGGTCAGTCGATGATGTCGCCGGCGAATCCGGGGAATGCCGAGCGACGTGGAGTCGGTCTATAGTGCACCCGCACATGCATCGACCCGGTGTTCGCAGGCTCGCTCTCGGGGCCCTCCCCTGGCTGGCAGCCGCGGCCATCCTGTTGTCCCCCGCGATCGCGGCTGCGGACGACGGCACGTTCGCGGCGTACGCGGATCGCGGCTGGGGCTGGATGTTCCTCGGCGCGTTCGGCTTTGGCTTCCTGACGTCACTCACACCGTGCGTCTATCCGATGATTCCGATCACGCTCGCGATCTTCGGCGCGCGCGGCGAGAACGTCTCGAAGCGACGGTCCGTGCTGCTCGCGAGCGCGTACGTCGGTGGCATGGGGGTGACGTACGCGGTGCTCGGCGTGACCTTTGCGATGATCGGCAAGGCCAGCGACTTCGGCACGCAGCTCGCCAGCCCGTGGCTGGTGTTTCCGCTCGTCGCGCTGTTCCTCGCGCTCGCGGCCTCGATGTTCGGCGCGTTCGATCTCAACCTGCCGAGCGCGTGGCAGGCAAAGCTCAACCAGATCGGCGGCAAGGGCTTCGGAGGCGCGTTCGCGATGGGCCTCGTCGGCGGATTGATCGCCGCACCGTGCACGGGACCGTTCCTCGCGGGCTTGCTCGCATTTGTCTCGACGACCGGCAATCCGGTCGCCGGCGCCGCCCTCCTGTTCACGTACGCGATCGGGATGGGCGTCCTGTTCTGGGTGCTCGCGGCGGCGTCGCTCGCACTACCGAAGAGCGGCCGCTGGATGGACGCGGTGAAGTCCGCCGGTGGCATCGGCCTCCTGTTCGCCGCGATCTATTTTCTCAAGCCGTTCCTGCCGTTCATCCGGCATGCGGGCTCCGCGGAGTACTGGTTCCTCGCGACGGCGGTGATGGTCGCGGTCCTCGGAATTGGATCCGGCGCGATCCATCTGTCGTTCAGCGGGACCTGGAAAGAGCGTGCTCGCAAGGGCTTCGGCATCGCGCTCGTGCTCGCAGGCGCGACCGGCGGATGGATGTGGAAGCTGACGCCGAAGCATCGGCTGCCGTGGATCTACGACGAGCAAGTCGCGTTCGAGCGCGCACGCGCCGAGCACAAAGGCGTGATGGTCGACTTCTCGGCGACGTGGTGCAATCCGTGTGAAGAGATGGAGCTCACGTTCGGTGACGACGACGTCTACGCCGAGATCACGGCGCACTTCGTCCCACTCAAGTTCGACGTGACGAGCTCGTCGGACGAGAACTTCAGCCGCCGCTCGCGCTACAGCGCGGATACGTTACCGGCGGTCGTGTTCATGGGGATCGATGGCTCGGTCCTCGGTCGCGTCAACAAGATGACCGAGCCCGATGACATGCTGAAGCTCGTGACGCCGGCCTCGCAGAGGGCGCGCAACCTGGCCGCGAGCAGCCCTTAGCCGATCTAGAGCAGGGCGATCTTCGCGCGCAGGACGAGCAGGCCTTCGGCCTGGATGCTGCGGTAGTTCGTCGAGAGATCGTTGGCAGCGGCGCCGTTGCCTGTCTTGAAGAAGTATCCGTAGGAGACGGGGACCGAGACGCCGAAATCGAAGTTCTTGCTGAGGTGGGTGCCAAACCCGATCTTGCCCTCGATCAGGAAGGCTTTATCGCTGAGCTGGGCGTTGTCGAGCGGCGGCATCACCTGCTGCCCGGTGCCGATGCCGAAGAACAGGCCGCCGGAGAACTCGAGGTAGCCGCCTGTTTTCGCCTTGCGTTGCGCCGCGTCGCCGAGGTCGAGGACGTTGTGAACCCCGAGCCCGAACTGAGTCCAGGTCGTGACGCGGCTTCCGTCCGTGTATTGGTGGTGCTGGATCCAGGCGTCGAAGAACAGGAGCTCCGCGCCGATCTCGACGCCGTAGACGCCGTGCGGCGATTGGGCGAAGAACGCGGCGTCCTTGCGATCGCCGGCCACGCCTTTTCCGTACATGCCACCGCCGTGAATCTCGCCGAACAGCTTGAACACGTCCGCCGAGGCCGTGGTGGTAGCGCCAAGAGCCACGACCGAAATCAGTGAAGCGAGTGCGCGACCCATTGGAGCGATTGTCACCCGTTTTGGTCGCGCGCGCCAACCAGATGCGCCTTACGCCGCGTGGCGCATCGCACAGCGTGTTGTATCTTTGGCGAGATGCGTGTCGCCGTCGTGATCTCCGTCGCCGTCGCCCTTTTTTGGGGGTGTGGCGATCCGGAAGTGTCGCGCCTGAAGGACGTCAAGCAGGTGGTGTGCGCCTGCAAGACATCCGCGTGTGCCGAGGCCGCGCTCAAGCAAGTGCCGCAGAGCGAGATCAAATCGACACCGCGCGCGCAGAAGATCGCACGTGAGATGCTCGACTGCCTCGCCAAGCTCTACGAAGCTGACCGACCGTCGAGCGATCCCGACGCGACGCCGCCCGAATCAGCGCCCGCCTCCGCGCAGACGCCCTGAGGCGTCACGATGGGTGGTGCCTTCGCGGGACCGGCGGCACCGAGCTCGGGCTCGATCGCCCAGTCGTCTCCAGGCGCGTGTGCGATCTGATCGGCCGGTTCGAGCTCCGGCTCGAGCTCGGGCTCGGGCAGCGGATCTGCGACGACACGAGCACCCGGCATCACGCCCGGCATGATCAACGCCATCGCGGGCGTGATCACGACGTCGGCATCGGTCTCCTTGCCGAAGAACTCGGTGTGCTCGTAGTAGCGAACCGCAAATCGCACGAGCACCGCGACGGTCGCCGCGATCGGCACGGCGAGCACGACACCGACAAACCCGAGCAGCTTGCCGCCGGCGACGACCGCGAACAGCGCGCCGGATTCGGACAGGCCGACGCGATGCCCGACGATCTTCGGCGTCAGGACACCGGCTTCGAGGAGATGCAAGCACAGGATCACCGCCGCGACCGAGCCCAGCATCTGCATGCTGCCGCCATCGGCCAGCGTGACGAGGAGCGCGATCGTGGCGCCGACGAACGTTCCGACAAACGGGATCACCGTCAACGTGCCGACCAGGAGGCCGATCGGTAGCGACAGCGGCATGCCGACGATCGTGAAGCCGATCGCGTAGAGGATCGCGAGGATCGTCGTGACGATTGCCTGGCCGCGCACCCAGCCGGCGACGACCCTGTCGATCTCGCGCGCGACCTCGCGAACCTCGCGACGCTTGCGCGGTGGGATCATGTGATCGATACGCCGCAGCAGATTCGGCCAGTCGACGAGGAAATAGAACGAGAACACCGGAACGAGGAGTAGCTCGGCGGCGTAGCCGAGCAGATGAAACACGCTGCCGACCGCCGCGGTCGCGATCTCGCGCAGCGGTCCCGAGGCGCGATCGACCGCATCTTTCGCGTGCTCGCCGCCGAGATACTGCTTCCACTCGGTCGGCAGCTCGATGTGAAAGTGCGCGGCCGTCCACGCGCTGAGGTTGTCGTAGAGCCTCGGCAGATCGCCGACGAACTGGACGAGCTGGTCGACGGCCTTGGGCGCGAACACCGCGACCGCCGACACCAACACGGAGATGAACGTGATCAAGAGGACCGCGGCTCCGATCGGTCGACTCGCGCCACGGCGCACCATCCGCTCGAGCACGGGGTTGAGCAGATATGCGATCCCGAGCGCCGCGAGGATCGGCGCGAGCACCGACGCGAGATAGCTAAGGACGAGCCAGGCGATCACGACGAAGATCGCGATCAAGAGCCAGCGCAGGAACGAGATCACCTGCGCGGTCAGGTGCGGCGGGGGAGCTTGGTTCGTCAAGCCTTGCCGCTGTATCACGATTGCGGGGCGATCTGCCGACCCGCCGCCGGGCGACGGTCAGTCGGGCTCGGGCTCGGTTGCTGGATGGCGCGCAGCCTCCGGTCGCGCGGTCGTGGCGACGGTGCATATCACGGCAACACGGGCGCGAGCTCGACATCGAGGTGCTGCTGCGACGAGCGTCGCAGATCGAGCTCGAGGTACCGCGAGAAATAATCATCGTGACGGAGCTCGACGCGATGCACGCCCGGTTCGACGGCGATCCCGCCGCGCAGCACGGTCAGCGGGCCGACAAACTTTCCGTCGACATAGACCTGTGCGTCGCCGACGTTCGATTTCAAGTAGACGATCGCGTCGTTCGGGCTAACGCCGTTCGGTGCGATCTTCGGGCCGCAGGCAATCAGTCCCACGACGAGCGCGATCGCAACCTTCACGGCGAACCCGACAGCGCGAGCTCGACGACATCCCCGACGACCTTCACGGCCGCCGAGGTGTCGGTCGCGGGCGGCTTCTTCGCGATCTGCGCGACGCGCTCGATCGACTCGGACGTTTGCAGGCCGATCACCCAGCCATTCGGCGACAGCCGGCGTAGCGAAGCGGCGCGAATACCTTTGGCGCCCGCGAGGTACTTGAGCTCGTCCTGCACCATGTGAAACGACGTCTTCGCCGGCAACCGCACGAGCACGACACCGGGCTCGGTGATCGGCGCGTCATCGCCATGGAACGCGCCTGCTTGCGAGAGCTTCTTCGGCACGGGCGGCAGCATGTCCGCCGAGGCCGCGAGCACCGCGCGTTCGATCGCGTAGGTGACGAGCCCAGGATCATCGCTGCGCGCCGCGGAGATCGCCACCCCGCTGCCGAGCGTGCGCTTGTCTTTCTTGGCGTACAGCTTCACGTGCGCGGTGACGAGCACCGCCGGCGCGGCGAGACCCCGCACCGCCACGGGCGCGGCGACCGTGACACCCGCGATCGCCACGAGCTCGGCTTTCGCCTCGACCGCGAGCGCCTCCGCTTCGTCGTCATCGAGTGGCAGCTCGCCTTGTGCGCGGGCCGCGGGCCCCGCAGCCGGCGCGCGGCGAACCGCCATGCCCGCGGTCCTGAATACGTTCGTGAGCGAACCGAGACCGGGGACGTCTTTGTCGGCGGTCTGGCCATAGTCGGCGTGCACGCCTTCCGGTGATGCAACGCGCAGCAGGATCGTGACCGTCTGGAGCGGCGCAGCGCCCGTCGCATCGCTGCCGGCGATCTCGCGCGTCGCGATGCCGAGCTCGCCGAGCCGCGTGCGCATCTTGTCCCGATCGACCCGCACGCTGACCGTGAGCTGACGGCGATCATCGTTGGTCTCGTCTTTGGTGACCGTAAACTTCACGACCCACAGCCGCGCATGCCCGACGATCTCGCGATCGATCTCGCCCTTGTGCGCAGTGCGAACATCGCCGGTCACGAGATCGCCGACGGCCGATGCGGCGGCCTTCGAGAACGCGTCGTCGAGTGCGGCGACCCGCGGATCGGACGCATGGCTCGGCGCATCCCCTTCCGCTTCGTACGCGACGGCTTCTTGGGCAAGCGCCGGCCCGGCGAACATCAACATGGCGAGGATCAGGACACCGCGGATCACGCCCGGTAGCGTAGCAGACGCCCGCGATCGGCCACCGTAGTCCGCGTGCGGGTTTACGGGGTCACGATCACGAATAACGTCGAAGCCGTCGCATTGCTTCCATCGACCTCGATCGTGCCGGCTCTTGCTCGTTTCGCCGTCACGTGTGGAGCGTCCTTCGCCCACGCCGGGAGCTCGCGGGTCCATACGGTCGCCGCATCGAGCAGCCCGATCCGCCAACCGATCGCCGGCTTGACGGGAACGCCGTCGACCACGACGATCGCCGGACCGGCGTCACCCTTGTCTGGCACGGTGCGTGCGCCGAACACGGCCTGCCGAACGGCCTCGATCGGAACCGCCATCGTGACGCGCCACGCACCGTCGGTCTCGGGTTCGGCGTCGAGAGAGATCGCCGCCTCGATCGCCTGATCGAGTCGCGCCTTGACGGCGCTATCTTTGAGCTTGTCGGCGACCTTCGCACCGCTCGCGAGCGGCAGCTCTCGGAGCTTGGCCGCGATCAGCTGCTTTGCCACAGCTTCCGCGCCTCGCCGCGAGGTGCCGCGCGCGACCGCGGGATTTGGTGCATGGCGATCGGCGACGCCGACACCATCGGCGATCACGAGCCCTCTCGCCCAGTCGACCTTCACCGCGTCATCGGCGTATGCGGGAGCGACCGCGAGGACGACGGCGAGCGCGAGCCATCCGCGCCGCACTATTCCCACTCGATCGTGCCGGGCGGCTTCGACGTGATGTCGTAGACCACGCGGTTGATCCCGCGGACCTCGTTGATCACGCGCGACGAGATCCGACCGAGGACGTCGTACGGCAATTGCACCCAATCCGCCGTCATGCCGTCGCGCGAGTGCACCGCCCGCACGGCGAGCGTCTCTTCGTACGTGCGCGCATCGCCCATCACGCCGACGGACTTCACGGGCAGCAGGACGCCGAAGCTCTGCCAGATCGACTCGTAGAGGCCCGCCGCGCGAATCTCTTCTTCGATGATCGCATCCGCGTTGCGCAGCACGTCGAGCCGCGCGCGATCGAGGTTGCCGAGGCAGCGCACCGCGAGCCCGGGGCCCGGGAACGGTTGGCGCCACACCATGTGCTTCGGCAGGCCGAGCTCGAGGCCGAGCTGCCGGACCTCGTCCTTGAACAGCTCGCGCAGCGGTTCGACGAGCGCGAGCTTCATCTTCTCCGGCAAGCCGCCGACGTTGTGGTGGCTCTTGATCGTGTGGCTCGGACCTTTGAACGAGACGCTCTCGATGACGTCCGGATACAGCGTGCCCTGCGCGAGGAAGCGAGCGTTCGCGATCTGCTTGCTCTGCTCGTCGAACACCGCGATGAACTCGTAGCCGATGATCTTGCGCTTCTTCTCGGGATCGGTGACGTCCGCGAGCGCGTTCAGGAACCGATCCTCGGCGTCGATCACGCGCAGATCGACCTTGAAGTGATCGCGGAAGATCGCGGCGACCTGCTCGCGCTCGCCTTTTCGCAACACGCCGTTGTCGACGAAGATGCAGGTCAGCCGATCGCCGATCGCGCGATGGATCAACGCCGCCGCGACGCTCGAGTCGACGCCGCCCGAGAGCCCGCAGATCACGCGGCCATCGCTGCCGACCTGCGCGCGCACCTTCGCGACGGCTTCTTCGACGAACGACGCCATCGACCAATCGCCGGCGGCACCACACACGCCGAACAAGAAGTTGCCGAGCAGCTCTGCACCGCGCGGCGTGTGCACGACCTCGGGGTGAAACTGTACGCAATGGATCTTCTTGCTCGCGTTCGCGAATCCCGACATCGCGCAGTTGTCGCTCTCGGCCGTATGCGCGAAGCCCGGCGGCAAGCCATCGACGTGGTCGCCGTGCGACGCCCACACCTGGAGCTCGTCGCCGGTCTTGACCGTCCGGAACACGCCCTCCCCACCCTGCTTGACGCGAACCGTCGCCCGGCCGTACTCGCGCTTGTCCGCGGCATTGACGACGCCGCCCAAGAGCTTCGCGGTGAGCTGCGCGCCGTAACAGATGCCGAGGACCGGAACGCCGAGCTCGAACAGCTCGCGCGCGATCGTCGGCGCGCCTTCCTCGTACACCGACGACGGGCCTCCCGACAGCACGATGCCGATCGGCTTCATGTTGCCGACGAGCTCGCGGACCTTGCTCGGGTCTTTCGCGACCGTATAGGGATGGATCTCGCAGTAGACCGACTGCTCGCGAATTCTGCGCGCGATCAGCTGCGTATACTGCGACCCGAAATCGAGGACGAGAACGAGCTGATGCATGCTGCCTACTCCACGCGGTAGTTCGGCGCTTCCTTCGTGATGATCACGTCGTGGACGTGGCTCTCACGAAGGCCCGCGGACGAGATCTTCACGAACGTTGCCTTCTGGTGCAGCTCCGCGATCGTCGCGCAGCCGCAGTAACCCATCGAAGCGCGCAGCCCGCCGATCAGCTGATAGATCGACTCGCGCAGCGGACCCTTGTACGGCACGCGACCCTCGATGCCCTCGGGCACGAGCTTCGCCGGTGCTTCGACGTCGCCCTGGAAGTAGCGGTCTTTCGAGCCTTCCTTCATCGCGCCGATCGAGCCCATGCCGCGATACGACTTATAGCTGCGGCCCTGGTACAGGATGATCTCGCCAGGCGCCTCGTCGGTGCCGGCGAACAGCGAGCCGATCATCACCGTGTCGGCACCGGCGGCGAGCGCCTTCGCGACATCTCCCGAGTACTTGATCCCGCCGTCGGCGATGATGGGCTTGCCGTGCTTCTCGGAGGCG
>JAQBQF010000007.1 GCA_028287115.1 Myxococcales bacterium | reverse complement strand
GACCACGGGACCGATGACCGTCACGGGTACCGTCCTCGGAACACCGGCATATATGGCACCGGAGCAATACGCCGGAAGCGAGGTCGACGGCCGGAGCGATCAGTTCTCGTTCTGCGTCGCAGCCTGGGAGTCCCTGTTCGGAGCGCGCCCGTTCGCAGGAACCACGCTGCCTCAGCTCCAACAAGCAATCGAACGCGGTGAGATCGAGACCCCAGACGGCAGTGCGGTGCCGACCTCGATCCGGCGCGTGCTCGTGCGCGGTCTGGCTCCGAAACCCGAAGCACGGTGGCCCGACATCCCAACCCTGATGACGGCGTTGCGAGGCGCAGCGCGTCCACGCCGCCGGCGCTGGGTGATCGCGGCGGCAATCGCGGCAGGAATTACGCTCGCCGGCGGAATCTGGACCGTCGGTCGTTCCAGCGAAGTCAGCTGCAACGGTGCAGGCGCCGACATCGACCAACTGTTTCCGATCGCACTACGCTCGAAGGCGATCGCGATGGCGCGCGCGAACAGCGGCGATGAAATCGCCGAGCGTATCGCGCACAACCTCGAGCGGTTCGTGACGAGCTACCGCGGCGTCGCCGGCGTTGCGTGTCGCGCGGTACGCGATCACCAGTGGTCCGACGATCTTGCGGATCGAAGCCGCGACTGCAGAGAGGAACAGGCGCGCAACTTTGTGACCGTGCTCGAGGGAGAACTCGAGGAGGGCCGCGTCGGCAAAGCGCTGGTGCTCGCGACCGCCGACTACGTCACGGTCGCCGACTTCGGCAGCTGCAGGGAGCCGAACGTGCTCGCCGCGATGCCAACATGGCCGGCGGACGAGCGTCGGTCTTTGATCGAGGCACGCGCGCAGCTCGTCAATGCGCGAGAGCTCGCGGGCCGTGGGCAGGTAGCGCGGGCCCAGGCCGCCGTCGCCAAGATCGTCGGAAGCCCGATCGGGTCATCGCCGCGGCTCGCGGGGTCGCTTGCCGTGGTGCGCGGAACGATCGCGCACGTCAACGACGATTACCCGACGGCGATCCGCGAGATGACCGACGCCTACTACAAGGCACACTCGAATGTCGATCTGGTCGTCGAGATCGAAGCGCTCAGATATCTGCTGTACTTCATTGGCGTCGACAAACAAGACAGCGCCGGCGTCGAATCCTGGTATCGGCTCGCGCTGTCCGAGGTCGACCGCTATCACCGAGTTTCGCCGCTCCGCTCCGCCGAGCTTCGACTCGCGCTGGTCGGTGTGGCCGTGACCCGAGGGGAGCTGCCGGTTGCGCTGGAACAAGCACGTCTGGCAGATGCCTCTGTCGACGACTCGACGCCTCTCCTCAAAGCGAACGCGAGGCGCGAGTACGCCTCCGCGCTCGCCGAGACCGGCGACCACGTGCGTGCGATTCCAGCCTACGAGCAGACCGTCAAGCTCGTTGCGAGCGCGCTCGGCCCGTACGACTCGCAGTTGGCCGAGCTCCTCGGCGATGAAGCGCTGACGCTCTCGGAGGCCGGCCGTAGCGACGAGGCCGTGAAGGTCATCGAGCACGCGCAGACGATCCTCTTGAAGAATCCAGATTACGGCGGCGCCGATCGCGGCACGCTCGAGCTCAACTTTGCAACCGTGTTCCTTGCCGCCGGGCAACGGGATCGGGCCGAGCCGCTACTGCGCTCCGCGCGCGACCGCCGCATCAAGGCGCTCGGCCCGGACGATCCGACCATCGGAACGATCGACGCGAACCTCGCGCAGATCGCGACGACACGCGGGAACTTCGATCAAGCGATTCCTCTGCTGCAAGCCGCGCTCGCGTCGCAAACGAAGGCCGTGGGCGCCGATCATCCTGAGGTTGCAAACACGCTTTATCATCTTGCGGAAGCACTCGCAGCCAAGCTCGACTGGCTCGGGGCACTGGCCTCGGTGCACCGCTGTCTCGAGATCCGCGCCGCCAGGCTCCCGAACAGTGACTTCTACGTCGACGCGCTGCTACTCCAAGCGGAGATCGAGAACCTCGCGGGCCGCCCCGAGTCCGCATTCGGTGATGCGAGCAAGGCCCTCGAGCTTCCAGCGCCTCGCGGCAACTACGATCTGACCGCCCGAGCAAAGCTCGAACAAGCGCGTGCGCTATTCGCGCTGCGTCGTGACGAGGCGATGGCGCGCCGCGTGCTCGGCGAGGCGCGAGCGATGTACGTGGCTCACGATCGCCCGAACCAAGTCGCCGACATCGACGCTCTCGCTGCGCAGCACAGATGATCGTCGTAGGTGAGCGTGCGCGGTGTAGAGCGCGCCGCGCCGCGTTTCGTCTCGACCACGGTCACCTACTGCCGCGCGTTAGCGTCAGGCATGGTTCCGATCCGCCGCCCCGGTACGGCTCCGATGCGGGCGCCGATTCCGAGGGTGCAAACTGATCGTCGGCCACGCGACTTGTATGAGTCCCGTAGCCGCAGCTGCTACCGATCATTGATCTCGATTTGCGCTCGCGCGCTAGCTCTGGCGACCCGCCGCTCGCCAAGCCGTGCAAGTAGTCCGTGAGCCGGCACTGCGTTCTCGACGAGCTGGCGCGCGACGCTTCCGAGCTGTGTTGCGAACGAGCCCGTGTTGTAGTGCTGACCATAGCGCTCGCAGATCTCGCGCACGCGCGGGGCAAGCTCGGGATAGCGAGCGGCTGGCAGATCGGGGAACAGGTGGTGCTCGATCTGGTGGCTGAGATGGCCGGAGAGCACGTGAAAGGCGCGGCTGCCCTCTATGTTTGCAGAGCCGTTGAGCTGCCGGAGGTACCAATCACCGCGGCGCTCGTCGCGTGTTTCCTCGATGGTGTAGACACGGACGCCGTCGGGAAAGTGCCCGCAGAAGATGACCCCGAACGTCCATAGATTGCGCATCACGTTTGCGAGCAGATTGCCCGCCAGCACCCGAGGCGCGTTCCATAGCGCGAGTGCCGGAAGCGCGACGTAGTCCTTCGCGAGCTGCCATCCGAGCTTGCGAAGGAACGGTCGCGCGCGCCGGCGAAGGTCAGCGAACGACTGGCGACCGGCGACCGTCTCAGCGATACGGAGGTCGTGCAGGCCCACGCCGTACTGGAATAACAGCGCGAGCACCGCAGCGGCTATCGGTTGGACGACGTGATGCGGTCGCCAGGGCTGTGCGGTGTTGACGCGCAAGAACGAGTAGCCGACATCGCGATCGCGGCCGAGCACGTTCGTGAAGGTGTGGTGCTCGAAGTTGTGCGAGTGACGCCAGTCGTCGCCGGTACACACGTTGTCCCACTCGTACTGTTTGGACTCGAGTGCAGGGTCGCCGGTCCAGTCGTACTGACCATGCATCACGTTGTGCCCGACCTCCATGTTCTCGAGGATCTTCGAGGCACCGAGGGCGCTGACGCCGAGCACGAACGTCAGCGGACCGACTCCGAGCTGCAGCAGCGCGCGCCCGCCGACCTCCGTGTAGCGCACGAGGCGGATGATCTTGCGGATGTGCTCGACATCGCGCTGCCCGAGATCGGCGAGGACCTCAACACGGAGTGCATCGAGCTCGCGGCCGAACGCATCTGCCTCGGCGGAAGAGAGTTGTTTGCTGGTCATATGTCCTTTCACAGTGCGAGCTCCAGATCGGAGCGTGCGATCGAAACGCAAAGTCGAATCTCTTGGTCGGGCACACTCGACACGACGCCCGTCAAGACGTCCTCGACGCTCCCCGTGCGTTTGCGGCAGCGACACGAATTGCAGATGCCCATCCGGCAACCATGAGGTGGTCGTTCGCCCGCGCGCTCGAGCTCCTCGAGCAAGTGCGCGGCGCCGGCGAGTTCTAGGCTACGCCCGCGTAACTTGACCGTGACGGGCGTGGCACCCGTCGTCGTGCGCGGCGACGCGGGCGTGACGAACCGCTCGTGATGCACGGTCGCACCGCCGGCGACCGTCTTCACGAGATCGAGCAGCCCCGAAGGACCACACACATAGATCTCGCGCGCGGCGGCATCGGGAACGAGTGCGTGCAACGCGGCTGCATCGAGTCGACCGTGCTCGGTACTGCGATGTGCGATCAGCCGAAGCGCAGGGTGCTGGTGCGCCATCGTCGCGAGCTCGCGCCCGAAGATCGCATCGGTGTCGCAGCCCGCCGCGTGTACGACCACGACATCGCCGAGCGCCCGGCGCGCTTCGAGATCGCGCAAGATCGCGACGATCGGCGTGATGCCACTGCCGCCTGCAACGAGGAGTAGCGACCCCGGCGCAGCGACCACGAAATCGCCGCGTGGGGCGCCGAGACCAACGATGTCACCGGGCGCGAGCTCGTCGTGCAACCAGTTCGACATCCGGCCGCCCGGCACACGCTTGACCGTGATCGTGATGCGCTTTGCTCGCGATGCCGATGCACCGGAGGAGATCGAGTAGCACCGCTGCGTGCGTACGCCGTCGATCTCGACCTCGATCGGAACGAACTGACCTGCGCGATGCCCGGGCCAGCGGCGATCGGGTGCGAGCACGAAGCTCCGCGTATCGGGCGTCTCGTCGATGATCTCGACGATGCGCGCCGACATCTGCTGTGACGCTCGAAGGCCGAGCTCGCCGAGCCAGAACTGGGCATGACGATCGAGGAACCAGTTGTGCCACGCAGCCGCGGCGAGCTCGTGAAGGCGCGTGACCGGATGGCGAACAGCAAGAAGAGCGAGCATGACAGCTCCGATGCGCCGCGAAGGGCGCGAATGGGTGAGTAGGCGAGAGCGCTCTGGCGCGCTCTCGAGCAATCGGCGATCGACTACCTACGCTTCACGAACTTACGGTCGCGTAAGTTATCTGTCAATCGAAAATCGACGCGCTGCGGCGCCAGACAGGCGTGCGCGTCAGAAAAGGCACCCAGCACTGGTTGATACTTGTTCCGCTTCCGTAACTTACGCC
Source organism: Myxococcales bacterium (assembly GCA_028287115.1). Lineage (GTDB taxonomy): Bacteria > Myxococcota_A > Polyangia > Haliangiales > Haliangiaceae > JABFXX01. The sequence continues at coordinate 17,121 of JAQBQF010000007.1, read as the reverse complement.
ATCGTAATACATTGTCAGGATGAGTCGTACCCGACTATCCGCGAGTGACCGGCGCGCGCAACTCGTCGAGGTGGGGCGTGCCGTGTTCGCGAAGCGCGGATACGAGGGGACGTCGGTCGAGGAGATCGCCGACCGGGCAAAGGTGTCGAAGCCGATCGTGTACGAGCACTTCGGCGGCAAGGAAGGACTCTATGCGGTGATCGTCGATCGTGAGATGGAGTACGTCGTGCGCCGGATCACCGAGGCGATTTCGACGGGCACGCCGCGCGAGCGAATCGAGCAAGCGGCCCTCGCCTTCCTCACGTACGTGCGCGATCAGCCGGATGGCTTCGCTATCCTCGCGCAGGACACACCGCAGAAGTCGCCGAGTAGCGGGATGGCGTCGCTGCTCAATGACGTGGCAGAGCGCGTCGGTGATGTGTTCGCTTCGTCGTTCAAGGCGGCGGGATTCGACCCGAAGACCGCGCCGATCTATGCGCACGCGCTCGTCGGGATGGTTACCTTTGTCGGCCGATGGTGGACAGAGACTCGAAAGCCGACGGTCGAGGAAGTCGCAATGCACATCTCGGCGCTCGCCTGGATGGGGCTGCGCCATCTGCCGAAACGCCCCGCACGGCGTAAGTGACATCGACCGTAGAAACGCCCGGTCGCCGCACGACCCCTGGCAAGTGGGACTTGATCACGATGATCTACGCCGGCGACGACCCAAGTTGGATCGAGAAGCCCCGCACGCTCGTCACGGAATGAACAGCGATGACGTGACTCGCGTCGATGCGTCTGGGAGCGATTGCGCGTTCGGCGTCGCAGTCAGATCCAACGTCCCTGCGGCGCGCGCGGTGATCTCGAAGACGTAGGCGTTTCCGGTCGTGAGGATCGCCGGCGGAATCGCCACCTGCGTCTTGTTCGTTTCGAACCTCGCCACGCCCTGCAGCACGGTCGCTCCGTTCTGCGCGACGACCTGATAGATGTCCATGTAGTAACGCGAGGCGACACCGAGGGTCGGTGCGGTCCATGAAACGGTCGGCGTCGTCCCGACCCCGTTCAGCGTACCGAACGCATCCATCCCATTCACCTTCGGGCTCACCACGGCGCCGATGATCGGCGCGATCGGCGACTGGGCGGTGACCGTCGAGAGATCGCGAAACACCAGCATGCTGGCAAAAATAGCGGTAGGGGTCGCGCTGCCTAGCTGGATGAAGCGATAGGTGAAGTAGCGGCACCATCCGTACCGGGTCCACGCGACCGGATACGGATCGCCGTACTGCCAGCTCGCCGAGACGGCGGTTGCGTCGGTCGTGTAGCCCGGCGCGTAGACCACCAGATCCGCCGCGTCGTGGTAGACCCCACGCGTCGCAGCCTCGGGCAACGTGCTGACGGCGAGCGTCGAATAATTGTTCGCGGTCTGCCGAGGCGAGTGCGCGGAGAGCTCGGCGTCAAAGGCCGGACGATCCCAGACGGCCGTGAACGTCGGGTTCGTCGCGGTCGTCGAGAACGCGCCCGTCAGGGTCGCGTTGCCGCCGTTCGTGATCGTGAACGAAGCCGGCGCGAAGCTACGTGCCACGGTGCGGAACGTGCGCGGACCGACGGTCTGCGTCGCGAGCTGCGTCATCGTCAGCAGATCGCCCATCGTGCCGTCGATCAACGCGCGATAGCTGGCGCGGGAGAGATCGAACACGAAGCTCGACAGACTCGTGGCTGCAACCGCCGGAGCACCGGATGTCGCGCCCGACTGCATCGCGAACGCGATGGTCCCGCTACCCGGCGAGAACATCTGGATCTCGTCGGTCGCCTGCCAGGCGGCGAGGTTCGTGACGTTGAACGTCATGTTCGTCGGGTTCGTCGCGCCGGCCACGCCGGGACGACCGAGCGAATCGAAGCTCAGGTCGACCGTGTCCGCGCTCATCTCGAGATATCGGTTTCCGAGCTTGAGATAGAACGGCCCTTCGGGAACGTCGGGAATCGAGAATGTCCCGTCCGCATTCGTGATGCCGGGATACCCGGTGAACGAGGGCAACGCGAGTACCGAAACGGTCGCAGCCGATAGATCCGCAGGCACCACGACCTCGCCGGTGGTCGTGACGTGCCGAACGTTTAGAATGCCGCTGACCGTCCGCCGGATCACCGCATCGACAGGCGCGTCGGCCCGGGCGTCGAGCCCGGCATCGATGGCGCTCTGCGGATTGGAGCTTCCGCACGCCGAAATCACAACGAGACCCACCCACATACCGTTACGAAGCTTCATGGCCGTGAACCTACGCGAGCTCCTCCACCGAAGGCACGCAGATTTCTTAAGATCCAGCCTGCCGCAAAACGCTGCAGAATTGAGGCAACTGGCCCCAGAAGGCATTCTGTCGGAATCCGGACTTCGCACCGCCGCTCGACGATCATGCTGACATATTGCAAGGTCTGAATTGTGTGGTCGGAGCACTCTGGAGCAGGCAACCCAGCCCGCGGAGGGGCCGTCTGACATGCGGATGCATGCGGGACGCATCGTGCTGGGCTCGATTGCGATGCACCTCGGCTTACTCGTGCTCGTCGTCCACTGGCTCGACCAGCCGGTACGCATCGCGGCCCCGCAGGTCCCTCCGCGCGAGGAGCTGATCGAGATTTCGGTCGTGCCCCGCGACGTCGAGCCGCTCGAGATCGCGATCTTGAAGCCGCTGATCGAGGCGCCCATCGGACCTCCTGCCCTACAGCGGTCCGCGCTCGTCGGGTCGAGCTCGGAGGCGATCACGACGACCGCTTCGCCAAACACCGCGAGCGAACAGAGTCCGCGCGGCACCGAACCCTCATCGCCATTCATGCGCATGCGCAGGCCCGATCTCCGCCCGGACCGCGCCGCGATGGAGCTGATTGCGGCGCGCGGAGTGCCCGCACCGCAGCCCATGAATCCGTCAGGGAGGCTGCGAGACGCGCCGAACGGCGAGGCGGTGATCGATGACGCGGCCGCTACCGTGAGCGTCGACAAGGACGGCACGGCACACATCCACGACAAGCAGGTCGAGGTTCAGTACCCGATCGCGCAGCTCGCGCACTCGCTGGTCGCACCGAAGGTGCTGCTGCACGACATTGGGGAAGACATCGCCAACTGGTATGCCGATCCGGACGCCGGTAAGCGCTTCGGCCCTACGCAAGATCTTCCGCGAGCCCTCCAGGCGATCCCCGGCCAGTGCGATGGGTGGGGGAAGGCAATGTGCGACGACGCGAACGCGCCTGATTCCGAGCGCAATGAGCGTGAAGCAAGAACTACCGATCGCGGGTTCTCACTCGTTCGCGATGTTCTGCGCGGGCGGTACATCACGGGCAACATGGACATCACGGCATATCTGATGCGCAAGGCCGGCGTCGGCGATGCCTTCGCATCGCGTAAGCTCGCGCTCCTCGACGATACCCGCGATGAACGCGCCGCCCGAGGCGCGAGCTATCGCGCCGAGCAGCTCGTGCGCTCGGCAGAGACGATGCGAGAAAACCTCGAGCACCTTTGGACGAGCACGATGTCAGCCGAAGCGCGCCGCATGATGTTATTCGAGCTGTGGGATGAGTGTGCTGAAGGCGACGGTCCTGTTGGCGAGGCTGGGACACGTGCGCGCTCCGTGGTGATCGGTTGGATCCGCGCTCGTCTTACCCCGCCGCCGTACACAGCCAAGGAGCTCGAAGCACTCAACGCGCGTCGTGCTTCGAAGCAAGAGTTCGTCCCTTAGAAGGCTGGCTTCCACCGCGGTGCGCAAGGCTGCACTCGGGCCCAAAGCTGACGTCAGGATGACCAAGTTCGAGAAAGAAACGAAGACGATGGCGCTCAACCCACAGCAATCGGCGACCCCGCAACGCGGCTGCAGACGGCATCGTCAAAACATTAGTGCCACACGTGACGTTCGTGCATCGCCGACCGTATGCTGCGCGCTTGAACCGTGGCCCAGCCCCGACGCACAGAACTTCCGCGCTGAGCGCGCGTCGCGAGCTCAAGATGGCCCGGAGCGCCCACGCGTATGTTCGGGGCAGTACGGCGCGGTTCTACGAGTGGATCGCGTCGCCGGCGGGGACCAAAGTGCCGCGCGGTCCGGCAGCGTGGATCTGCGGCGATTGTCATCTCGGCAATCTCGGTCCGATCGGGCACCGCGAGGGTCGCGCGGTGGTCGAGCTACGAGACCTGGACCACACCGTGATCGGCAATCCCGCGCACGACATCGTACGGCTCGCTCTATCGCTCGCGATGGCCGCGCGCAGCTCGGATCTGCCGGGCGTGACCACCGCGCGCATCACCGAAGACCTCGTCGCCGGCTACGAACGCGCGTTCGAGGGCGCGATCGCGTCGGAGGCGATCGAGGATCTGCCGGATCCGGTCCGCATCGTCATGAAGAGCGCGGTCCGGCAAACGTGGAAAAAGCTGTTCGACGAGCGCATCGGCGACGACAGGCGCGAGATCATACTCGGCCGCCGGTTCTGGCAACTCGACGACCGCGAACGCGAGGCTTTACAACAACTCGTGCGCCTCGAGCCGATCCGCAAGCTCGTCGCGTTACTCGCCGAGCGGGACGACGGCGCGCAGATCTCGTTCGTCGATGCGGCATTCTGGGTCAAGGGTTGCAGCTCGCTCGGGCTGTGGCGCGCCGCCGTGCTACTGCGGGTCACAGACCCGTCGAGGAAGGGCCGCAGGCGTCACACATTCTCGCTGCTCGATGTCAAGCAGGCAGTCGAGTCGAGCGCGCCGTGGGCCGAAGGTGCGGATCTCGGGCTAACACCTGGGGAGCGCGTGCTGACCGGTGCGAGGCGGCTCGCGCCAGCGCTCGGCGAACGCATGGTGGCCGCGACGATGCTCGGTCGCTCGGTCTACATCCGCGAGCTGTTGCCGCAGGATCTCAAGGTCGAGCTCGATCAGATCAGCGGCGATGAGGGTCGCGCGGTCGCGTACTACCTCGGCATGGTCGTCGGGCGTGCGCATCGTCGCCAACTCGACGCCGAGCAGAGTCGGGCGTGGTGGACCGAGATGGCATCGCACCGCACGAAGAACATCGACGCGCCGAATTGGCTATGGCAGGCGCTGGTCGAGTTGGTCGCGGTGCACGAGCACGGATATCTCGAGCATTGTCGTCGGTTCGCGTTGACGGCGGATCGCATCGCAGAGCCTGCGAGCTCCGGCGCAAGGTGATCGAAGGCCGGGGCATGACCCGGACGCGAGGCCGAGCGAGCCGCGAGACGACGTCTTGGTGATTTGTGTCCGTCACGATCGAACCGATGATCTGGATTGTCGATGACCGGCTGTACGCAGGCGGCGATCCGAGCGAAAGCGCGCACACCCGCTACGTTCCGGCTCGGCGCTCACACCATTCGCCAGGCTCGTAACCGCCCCAAAGGCCGAATCAGCGTGATCTCGTCGATTCGAACAACGGGCCCTCCTTTGCACAGGCCGAGTGCGGCTCCAACGGAAGGAGTCGCGGACCAGAAATTAGGTTTTCAAAAAGATGTCGACGTCACACCACACTTCACGGGACCTCGCAGACCAGCATCACTTCGCTGGAGCTCGCCCCTGTGGGGGGCGCGTCGGCCAGTCGTTGACATTCGTCCTTAGCCTGCTCACGGCGGGAGCGTGCACACCCGCGGTCGGTCAATCGACGTCCGCGCTCGATCAGACCGTGCTCGGCGACGCGCAGAGCTTTGCGGTCCTCGGCGGTTCCACCGTCACGAACACCGGATCGACCACTGTCTCAGGCAACCTCGGCGTCGATCCCGGTCTCGCGGTCACTGGCTTTCCGCCGGGCCTCGTGTCCAACGGCACGATCGAGGCGGGCACCGCGGTCACGCTGCAAGCGCAGAACGACACGACGATCGCGTACAACGCGCTCGCGGCCCAAACGCCGACGCTCGATCTGACGGGACAAGATCTCGGCGGACAGACGCTCACCCCGGGCGTCTATCACTTCTCGTCTTCGGCGCAGCTCACCGGCGCGCTCACACTCGACGCACTCGGCGATCCTTCCGCGGTGTTCGTGTTTCAGATCGGCAGCACGCTGACGACCGCGAGCAACGCCTTGGTCCTCGTCGTCAACGGTGCACAGGACTGCAACATCTTCTGGCAGGTCGGTAGCTCCGCGACGCTCGGGACGACGACCGTGTTCAAGGGGAACATTCTCGCGCTGACGAGCATCACGCTGAATACCGGCGCGCTGATCAGCGGCCGTGCGCTGGCGCGTCACGGCGCAGTGACGATGGATACCAACAGCATCTCGACGCTCGCATGCACTGCGGCGGTCGGCGCCGATGCCGGCGCGGGCGGACACGACGCCAACGGCGGTAGCGATGCCTCCCCCGGCGATGCGGGCGTGCCGCCACCGGACTGTGCAGCCTCGATCTGCGGCAACGGCATCGTCGAAGCCGGCGAGCAGTGCGACGACGGCAACCTCGACAACTCCGATAGCTGCGATACGACGTGCCACCTCTTGTACTGCTGCGGCAACGGCATCCTCGAGCCGGGCGAGCAGTGCGACGACAACAACAATCTGCCCGGCGACGGCTGCTCGGCGACCTGCACGACCGAGATCTAATTCAAATTTTGACCGAGATTGGCGACGAAGCCGCCGGCTCTTTACGAGTTGGCGGCTCCTGGCGTTTCGGTGGCGCCTACCTGAGCTCGCGGCGCAGGCGTTCGAGATCCTGCCGCTGAACGACGTGAAGCGACGTGCAACGTCCGCGAGGTTTGGCTGATCGACTTATTGTCAGGTCGGCGCGTCGCTGCTCTTTATCTGAGCTTCGCCCGCCGGCCCCTGAAGCTCCGCCGGCTCGTGTGCCGACGCTTCGGCAGACTCTCCTTCGAGTCGGCGATAGATCGACCGACGATCGATACCGAGCACGCGCGCCGCGTGGGTCTTGTTGCCATCATTGGCACCGAGGACGTGGCGCACGTACCGGCGCTCCATCTCGTCGAGCGTCACCAGATCCGCGGGTGATTGAGGCGCGATCACCATCGTCGAGCTGCGGTGCTCGCCGATCTTCACGGGGAGATCCTCGATCGTGAGCTCGTCGAGCCGGCATAACGCGACCGCGCGTTCCATGCAGTTCTCGAGCTCTCGGATGTTGCCCGGCCAATCGTAGGCGAGCAGCATGCGTGCGGCCGGGCTCGAGATCCCCTCGACGGGTTTTCCGATGCGCGCAGCTGCCCTCCTGAGAAAGTATTGCGCGAGCACAAGGATGTCGCCTGTGCGATCGCGCAACGCGGGCACCGGAATCGCGACGACGTTGATCCGATAGAACAGATCTTCTCTGAACCGCTTCTCTTTCACTTCGGTCTCGAGGTTGCGGTTGGTCGCGGTCACGACGCGTGCCTCGAACGCGACCTCGGTATCGCTGCCGACCGGACGCACCCTGCGCTCTTGTAGGACGCGCAACAGCTTGACCTGCATCTCCGTAGGCATCTCGCCGATCTCGTCGAGCAAGATCGTGCCGCGACCGGCCTGCACGAATAGACCCGGCCGCGAGCGCTTCGCGTCGGTGAAGGCGCCGCGAACGTGACCGAACAGCTCGCTCTCGAGTAGCGGTGCCGGCATCGCCGCGCAGTTCAACGCGAGGAAGGGCTCGCTGCTGCGCGATGACAATCGGTGTAGCGCACGCGCGACGAGCTCTTTCCCCGTCCCGGATTCGCCGGTGATCAGCACGGTGGCATCGCTGTTCGCGACGCGGTGAATCATCTCCATCGTCGCGCGAATCGGAGGACTCGAGCCGATCACGCCATCGATCAATGAGTCTTTGTGCGTGACCGTGCGCAGGCGCTTGAGCTCTCGCCGGAGCGTGAGGTGCTCGATCGCGCGTGACACGGCGATCGCGAGCACATCGACCTTCACGGGCTTGGTGATGAAGTCGTAGGCGCCGGCGCGGATCGCGTCTATCGCTGTATCGAGTCCTCCCTGACCGGTGACGACCAGGGACAACACGTCGGGATAGAGGCGTCGCAGCTCGACGCAGAGCTCGATCCCCGACATCCCCGACATCCCAACGTCGGTCACGACGACATCGACGGGGCGGGTTCGGAGTCGCTCGAGACACGCGGCGCCGGACGGCACGGCCGCGGCGTCGAATCCGTGCTTGCACAAGGCATCGCGCATCATCGTCGCAACATCGAGATCGTCTTCGACTACCAAGATCGCGCTGCTCATCTCTAAACCACCCGTCGACTCGCGTCGCGGCAAAAGGCCCAGCTTCTCTGTACACCCGAAGCGGTCGCAAGCACGCCGGAATCCCAAGGAGGATCGCTTGCGTGGCGCGAAGTGAACCGCGTGAATTTACGATGCGCGTATTCGCACACTTCATTTCATAGATCGCCCACTGCGGCTCAGGCGCACGCCCGTGCTTGCGTCAGCAGAGTGTTTCTGAAGACTCCCCTCAGGTAAGCGAGTGAAGTCGCTAGCTTCCGATCAGTGGCTCGAATGGTGCTGAAGAGGCTCGCGCCACCAGGGTGAGACGGGGTCGCTCGACTGCCCGTCTTTGGTTTTCCGGAACACCTCGCGCGTCGCGTCCGATCGCGTTGCGTCGGGTCGTGTCCACACACGTACAGGAGTCATTCATGCGTCCGTCATTTGATTTGCTTTCTCGAACCGTCCTTCTCTCGTCCACAATCTTGCTGGGGGCCGCGTGCGGCGATAACAACTCGAACGGCGGTGTAGATAGCGCGGTCATCGGCGGTGTAGACAGCGCGATCGGCGGTGTCGACGCCATGCACAACCCGCCAAATCCGGCGGGGTTGGGACCGGCGCCGGTCGGCCTTGGTTCACCGACCGACGTGGCATCGTCCGGCAGCTTTGTTCTTCTCGCGAAGACAGGGATCACGAACGTCACCGGTTCGGCGGTCACCGGTGGAAACCTTGGCCTGAGTCCTGCGGCCGCGAGCTTTATCACCGGCTTTTCGTTGGTGGCTGATGCGACGAACGTGTTTTCAACTTCGTCCTCGGTCCCCGCGCCCGGAAAAGTCTACGCGAGCAACTACGCCAGTCCGAGTCCTTCGAACCTGACCACTGCAGTGCTCAGCATGCAAACCGCCTATACGGACGCGGCTGGCAGAACGAATCCTGACTTCTTGAACCTCGGCAGCGGCAATATCGGCGGGAAGACGCTCGTTCCAGGCCTCTACAAGTGGGGTACCGGCGTTACGATTCCGACCGACGTCACCATCTCGGGTGGCGCAAACGATGTTTGGATCTTTCAGATTTCGAACGACCTCGATGTGAGCAGCGCCAAGAATGTGACGCTCAGTGGCGGTGCGCAGGCCAAGAACATCTTCTGGCAGGTCGCCGGCCGCGTGACCATTCACGCGAGCTCGCATTTCGAAGGAATCATCTTTTCGAAGACCGGGATCACGCTGCAGACCCTGGCGTCGATGCATGGACGAGCGTTCGCGCAGTCTCTCATCGCCCTCGACAACAATGCCGTTACCGCACCCTAATCGCCATGGTCTCCACGGCCTCGAGCGCGCGGCTTCATGGTCACGTTCGCTTAGAGCGCGGGTTTAACCAGCAGCTGAGCCGCGACCGTTGCCAGAAAGGGACGCGCGCTCATCGGCTTGGAGATGTAGCCATCGCAGCCCGCCGCCCGGATGCGGGCCTCGTCGCCGTTCATCGCCAGCGCCGTCAGTGCGATCACGGGGATCGCTAGGGTCGCGGCGTCTCGCTTGAGGAGCGCTGTCGCCTCGAGACCATCCATCCCGGGGAGCTGGATGTCCATCAAGATCAGGTCGGGCAACTGCTCGCGGGCCATTGCCAGCCCGGCCTCGGCACTGACGGCGCTGATGACCACGTGACCGGCCGATTCGAGCAGCAACACCGCGAGCAGCAGGTTATCGGGGTTGTCCTCGACGATCAGGATTCTTGCCATCAGGCGACGACCGATCTGTCTCGCGACATCGCGCGCCGGACTTCTGCCGTGAAGCGATCGTGGTTGACGGTGGTCTTTTCCATGACGGCCGTGACGTAGCCATTGAGCATGATGCGGTCCGCCGCCGTGATCTCCTTGGCGGTGACCACGAGGATCGGAATCCGATCGGTATCGGGATGTTCGCTCAGTGCCCGAACCACCTCGAAGCCGGTGACGTCCGGCATCATCAGATCGAGCACGATCAGATCCGGCAGCTCCTTCTGCGCGATCGCGATCGCCTCTCGGCCACCGTACGCGCGCAGCACGGTACCCCCGAGTGCCTCGATGTGGACCGCGAGCAGCTGCACCGCATCCGCATCGTCATCGACAACGAGCACCCTGAGCGTCTGGCTCGGCCCGAGCGGGAACAACCGAAGGTCGAACAGTGCATCCGATAGCTCTTGCCGGGACATGGGTTTTTGCATGACCGCCGCTGCACCGAGCGCGAATCCTTTGTTGCGATCTGCGACGATCGAGATGATCACGACCGGGATGCGCATGAGCTCAGGAATCTGCTTGATGCGACCGAGAAACTCCCAGCCGTCCATGTCGGGCAGCATGATGTCGAGCGTGATCAGCGAGAGCGGTTGCTGAACGGCGAGCACCAGCGCAGCTTCGGCGGTGGAAGCGTGCAAGACCTCGAATCCTTCCGCTTCGAGCTGGATCCGGATCAGCTCCGCGGATTTGAGGTCGTCTTCGACGATCAACGCGGTGTGCGGTCCGCCGTGCTCGCTCGAAATCCCCCTGTGAACCGACGCGATCTCATGTTCCGACGTCACCGAACGGATCGGGATCCAGACCGTGAAGCGAGAGCCCTGGCCGGGGGCACTTTCCACCGCGACCGTTCCGCCATGAAGCTCCGCGAGGAGCTTGACCATCGCGAGACCGAGGCCGGTACCTTCGAACCGGCGCGCCAGGCCCGTATCGATCTGACTGAACGGCTTGAACAGGTGCTTCAGCTCTTCAGCCGAGATGCCGATGCCGCTGTCCGTGACACTGAATTCGACGAACTCCGCAAACTGGTTATCCGCGAGCGGGATGCTGCGGCTCGCCCACGATCCAGCGCCGCGACCGATCGCGGCACGCGACACGCGGCGGGTCCGGAGCATGACCTGGCCGCCCTCCGGCGTGAACTTGACCGCGTTCGAGAGCAGGTTGTAGACGATCTGCTTGATCTTGCGCGCATCGACTTGAATCGCACCGAGCTCGTCGATGGTCTCCAGGCCGAGACGGATGCGGCGGGTCGTGGCTTTCTCGCGGATGATCGACAAGCTGTTCACGAACAACGACGAGACGTGGATCGTCTCGAGATCGAGCGTCATCTTGCCGGCCTCGACCTTGGACAGGTCGAGGATGTCGTTGATCAGTGCGAGCAGATGCTGGCCGCTGCTGAAGATCTTGCCGATCAACCCGTGCTGCGGATCCGTCATCACGCCCATCAGCCCGTCCTTGAGCAGCTCCGAGAACCCCATGATCGCGTTGAGCGGCGTCCTCAGCTCGTGGGACATGTTCGCGAGGAACTCGGACTTCATCCGGCTCGCCTCTTCCAGCTCGGCGTTTTTTTGTTGCAGCGTGTGCTCGAACTGCTTGAGCTCCGTCACGTCGCGCGCCGCCGCGACCACACCTTGCAGGTGCCGGTCACGGTCATGGAACGTGGTCGCGTTGTAGGACACCACGGTGCGCTTGTCGCCCCTCGCGCGCACGGTGAGCTCGTAGTTGGTGACCTTGCCTTCGGCCAGCACGCGGTTGATTCCCGCCTCCGCCCGGCTCGGATCGGTGAAGTAGTTCTTGAACGGCGCGCCGATCAGCTCGTCGCGCGTGCACCCGGTCAACGCCTCGGTCTGCTTGTTGACGTCGGTGATGATGCCGCGCGGATCGGTTGTCATCAGGGCGTCGATGTTGGATTCGATCAGCGAGCGCGTGTAGAAGTGCTGATCTCGCAACCGCTGATCGAGCTTGGCCCGCTCCTCCTCGACGAGCCTGCGCGCGGTGTTGTCGGTTCCGATCAGGAGATAGCCGATGATGGCGCCGTGCGCGTCGCGTAGCGCGGTGACCGAGACGACGGCGGGGAACCGACTTCCGTCCTTGCGGATGTACGTGAGCTCGTAGATGTCCTCGATCCCGCGCGACGCCTTGAACACGAGTGCGTCGAAGCCCGGCGCGATCGGCGTGCCGAGCTCGACGGTCAGCGCCTTGGCACGCGCGATCACCTCCTGCGGATCTGAAATGTCCGCCGGCGTGATCTTGTTCATGACCTCGGCGGCCGCATAGCCGAGCATGCGTTCCGCGCCGACATTGAAGATCTGGATCACGCCCTTTGCATCCGTGGCGATGCTCGAGAAGTTCGCGCTGTTGAAGATCGCGCTCTGCAGCGCGCCCGCTTTGACGAGTGCTTCTTCGGCGTGCTTGCGCGCGGTGTTGTCCGTGCCGATCAGGAGATAGCCGATGATCGCGTTCTGCGCGTCGCGCAGCGCGGTGACCGAGACGACGGCGGGGAACCGACTTCCGTCCTTGCGGATGTATGTGAGCTCGTAGATGTCTTCGATCCCGCGCGACGCCTTGAACACGAGTGCCTCGAAGCCGGGGTTGATCGGTGTCGCGAGCTCGACGCTGAGTGCCTCGGCGCGCGCGATCACTTCCTGCGGATCCGAGATATCGGCCGGCGTGATCGTATTGATGACCTCGGCGGCCGTATATCCGAGCATGCGCTCGGCACCGACGTTGAAGATCTGGATGACGCCACTGGCGTCCGTGGCGATGCTCGAGAAGTTGGCGCTGTTGAAGATCGCGCTCTGTAGCGCGCCGGCTTTCAGCAACGCCTCTGCGTGTCGAGCGGCGTCTGCTTTATTATCCGGCATTGGCACGTGTCCTATTCCCCTTCGACGCTGCTCCTTCGAACCGATTGCACAACGTACTGCCTGCGCCTCCGAATCCCTACTCGGATCGTGCGAGCGTTTCCCTCACGTCGTCGAAGCAGTCGCTGTGCGCCAGCGCTCACCTCGGTTCGTGCCCGTCGTTGTCATTGACAGGCCCGAGAAAGGAGCCCATGACTACCCGACACGATCGGAACGCAGCGTTCGATCACGTAGCAGGGCCGCTTCCGGCCAGCGCCGGAAGAGACGGAAATCCATGCTTCACGAGTTTGTCACTGCAAACCGCGCCGAGATCATCGCCCGTTGCCGGGAAAAGATTTCGAGCCGGCCGGCGCCGCGCGCGACCGACGTGGAGCTCGAGTCCGGCGTGCCGTTGTTCCTCGACCAGCTCACCGATACGCTGCGGCTCGCGCACGGCGACACGCGGGCGATCACCGCTGCTGCCGCCGAGCACGGCAAGGCGCTCCTCAACCGCGGATTCACGATCGCCCAGGTGGTTCGCGACTACGGTGGAATCTGCCAGACGATCACCGAGCTCGCGGGCGAGAAGGCCGCGCCGATCACCACGAACGAGTTTCAAACGCTCAACCTGTGCCTCGACGAGGCGATCGCCGGGGCGGTCACCGAATACGGCAGGCTGCGCGAGCATGAAGGCACCGAGCGGCTCGGCCGCCTCGCGCACGAGCTCCGCAACAAGCTCAACAGCGCCATGCTGTCGTTCGAGATGCTCAAGATGGGAAGCGTGGGCATCAACGGCAGCACCGGCGCAGTGCTCACTCGCAGCCTGGTGGGGTTGCGCAATCTGATCGATCGCGAGCTCGCGGAAGTACGTCTCGGCGCGGCGGTTCATCACCAAGAAACGATCATCGTGAGCGAGCTGATCGAAACCGTCGAGGTCGCTGCCGCGATGGAGGCCAGCGCGTGGGGTCATCAGTTCTCGGTGGTCCCGGTTCCGAACGACCTGTTCGTGAGTGCGGATCGCCAGATCCTCGAAGCCGTCGTCGCAAATCTGCTGCAGAACGCGTTCAAGTTCACGCACGCCAACGGACAGGTCGTGCTGCGCACTCACGCGACCACCGATCGCGTTCTTATCGATGTCGAAGATCAGTGCGGCGGCCTACCACCGGGAAAGGCCGAGGATCTGTTTCGTCCGTTCGAGCAGCGCGCCAACAATCGGAGCGGGCTCGGGCTCGGTCTCGAGATCTGTACTCGCGGCGTCCGCGCCAGCAACGGAATGATTCACGTGCTCAATCGGCCGGGCAACGGATGCGTGTTCACGGTCGACCTGCCCCGCCAATACTGAGGTCAGTCGGCGCCCATCGTGGGCAACGCCGAAGTCAGGGAATGCGAGCGAACACGCGACGATCCAGATGACGATGCGCTACGCGCATCTCGCGCCCGAAGTCGCGCACGATGCGCGGGAACGTCGCGAACTGATTGATTAGTAACCGTGGCGTTTCCTCTCGACGGGTCGTGGTTGCGTAGCGCTCGCTGAATGATCGCCGCCCGCTGCCCTTTCACTTACCGGCGCGCGCGGCCAGGTGCGCGGGGTAGCGGTCACCTCCACCTTGATGCTGGCGAGGGCGTCACTGATCTTCCGCAGGTCGTCGCTCGTCAGCTCCACCTCGGCGGCGCCGACGTTCTCCGTCAAGCGGTGCAGCTTGGTCGTGCCTGGAATCGGCACGATCCACGGCTTCTGCGCGAGCACCCATGCGAGCGCGATCCGCGCGGGCGTAGTTTTGTTGACCGTCCTGGTGTTCGACGCGCCACACACATGATCGAACAATCGGCACGCGCTCGATGCTCGATTCCGTGCGGCTGATCGACGCGAGCGGGCGATTCATTCGCTCATCAAAGTGCTTCTTGGCCTCGTGCTCGATCACTTCGATGGAGCGTTGGCGCCGGTCGTCGCGCCTCATCTTCGACAAGTGCTGGTGTCTGCGTTGCGGTCCTGGGTACGGCTTGCCGCTCGGCACGCTTTCTTGGTGGACGACGATCGACGAGCACGGTAGCGGCCGGGTGCGATCCTCGATCACTCGGCGAGGTCGGACGAATCCCAGCTCGACGGGCCCTCGTTCTGGGCCGGCCTCTCGAGCCGCTCGAAGCTCAGCGTGAAGTACAGGCCGCTCTTTCCCTGCTTCTCGAATGCACGGACCGCATAGGCCGCCTCGGCACTCACGATGTCCCCGGACCACGCGGGGGTGGGAACGGTGGCGACGGCTTCCTTCGGGCCACGTGCACTGACTCGGGCGGGCCTCGCCGGTGCTGGGTCGAGCTCTCCGCGAAAGACATCTGGCGGGAACGTGTTCTTGTCGCCGCGTGGAGGGGCAAGGGTGACCGCCAGCTGATCCTCGCGACGCCAGCCGCGGATCTCGTACGTGGTTCCGTCGATGGTGCAGTCGCCGTGAAAGGCCGGCTGGCTGGGCTTCTGCTTCTGCGCGTGCTCGAAGAGGTTTCCACGATCTCGGGTGCGCTCGTGCGACATGGGAGGCAGACGTAGACCACAGGCGAGCGCTCGAAGCACCCACAGAATCGAGCAATCGGCGTGGCACGTCGCGCGTCGAGGAGTAGAGTGGCGCCACGTGTCGTTCCAGGCTCTAGGCATCTCTGAGCCGCTGCTACGATCGGTCGCCGAACACGGATATCGGGAACCGACCGGGGTCCAGATAGCGGTGATTCCAGATGTGCTCCGCGCCCGCGACGTGTGGGTCAGGGCGAACACGGGCACCGGCAAGACGGCCGCATTCGTCCTGCCTATCCTCGAGATGCTGTCGCATCGCGAGCTCGTGATCCCGCGCCGCGTGCAGGCCCTCATTGTCGTTCCGACGCGCGAGCTGGCCAAGCAGACGGCGGACTCGATCGCGGCGTTTCGTCGCTACCTTCGGCAGCGTCCGAAGACCGTCGTCGTGCTCGGCGGCGTCTCGATCAACCCACAGATGATGGCGCTGCGCGGCGGCGCGGACATCGTCGTGGCCACGCCGGGCCGTCTGCTCGATCTCGTCGACAAGAACGCGCTCTCGCTCGCGACGGTTTCGCAGCTGGTTCTCGACGAGGCCGACCGCTTGCTCGAGCTGGGCTTCGCGGACGAGCTCGGGCGCATCGTGGCGCTGCTTCCGAAGGTTCACCAGACGCTGCTGTTCTCGGCGACTTTTGGATCTGGGGTGGCGAGGGTGGCGGAGCCGTTGCTTCGCGCCCCGGTACGGATCGACGTGACGGGCACGCCGACGGACGTGCCTGCGATCAACCAGCGCGCGATCGAGGTCGATACGGCGAGGCGGACCCAGCTGCTGCGTCATCTCCTCGAGAAGAACGACTGGGAGCGGGTGCTGGTCTTCGTCGCCACGACCCATGCGACCGAGCACGTCGCGGCGAAGCTCCAAGGCGCGGGCGTCAACGCGATTGCACTCCATGGCGGCCTCAGCCAGGGCGCGCGCACCCGCGCACTCGACCTGTTCCGCACGGCGAACGTGCACGTCCTAGTCGCGACCGACCTCGCCGCACGCGGGCTCGATATCACCGGGCTTCCGGCGGTCGTCAACTATGACCTCCCGCGGTCGCCGAACGACTACGCGCACCGGATCGGGCGTACCGGGCGCGCCGGTGAGAGCGGCGTTGCGATCAGCTTCCTCACCGCCGAGATGCAGGCACACTTTGCCGAAATCGAGCGGAGACACCAGCACTACATCGTGCGCGAGCGCGTCGCGGGTTTCGAGCCCACCGCAACGCCACTCGTCTCGCCGCGTCCCGCCGCGGGCGGTGTCAAGGGGCGGCGTAAGAGCAAGAAGGACAAGTTGCGCGAGGCGGCCGCGCGAGCGCGCAACGACTGATCGCGTCTTGGGGAAGGGTCTGCGGCAAGGCCAGCAGGGTCATGCCGTTTTTCTCGTTCCGACCTCAGTGCAGGACGCCCGCCGGCCAGATTCAGCTCCAACCGACCATGGTTGGTCGGAATGGACGACAGAGATCGACCAAACGTGGGGAGAGAGCCGAGAGAGCCCGACCGAGAGTTGTTACGCACGGGGCCGCAGCAGGAACAAGCGCTGGGCGAGAGAGCCCGACCGAGAGTTGTTACGCACGAGGCGACTTGCGAAGAAGTCCTCACGCCCGACGTCGGGCAACAGCACCCAATGGTCGACGATGCGAGCGCGATCTCGATGTTGCAGATCCGGCATGCAGTAGCCGCGCTCGAAAGCGAAATTGGAGCTTCGCTTTAGCGCTACCTGCAGAGAGCCCGACCGAGAGTTGTTACGCACGAGGCGACTTGCGAAGAGGTCCTCACGCTCGACGTCGGGCAACAGCACCCAATGGTCGACGATGCGAGCGCGATCTCGATGCTGCAGATCCGGAATGCAGTAGC
>JAQBQF010000346.1 GCA_028287115.1 Myxococcales bacterium | reverse complement strand
CGCACGTGCTCCGCGATCCGCTTCCCGGCTCGCCCGCGAAGACGATCCTCATGTGGTACACGGTCGGCGACTGCTTGGTCTCGAACATCACGACCGAGCTCGTCGCTCGGACGATGGGCATCGACTTCCTCGCACCGGCGGCGAAGACGGCGTGGGGCCTGACGCCGAAGCCCGGGCCGCTCGTCAGCGGCATCAACGTCTACGACGCGCACCCGACCCCGCTGCCGCCGGATACGAACATCCCGCCGGCGGTCGATAACGGCACGCATTCGGGGATCAATCGCAAACCGTCGGCGCTGCGCGAGATCAACGAGTTCATCCTCGGCAGTCAGTCCGTGATCCAGACCTGCTGGGACGCGCAGCACAATCCGGCCGCGTGCGACTGCGCGACCGGTGCGTGTGACTGAGGCGAAGAGATCCATTTCGGCCCGCCGCGAAGCGAGGACCAAAACCTCCTTGCGCCGAAGGAATCCCGCGAGGGGCGGTTAGCTGAGTTGCTCGAGCGTACTCTCGAGCCGGCTCATCGAGACCGGTTTCGTCAGGTGCGCGGAGAACCCAGCGGCCTTGCCGCGCTCGACATCGAGCTCGCCGCTCCAGCCGGTGAGCGCGATGCCCTTCATCGCGTACAGCGCGTGAAGCTTTTCCATCAGCTCGTAGCCGGTGCTATCGGGCAGGCCGACATCCGAGAGCACGATGTCGAACGTGTGGTGAGCGCTGAGCTCGAGAGCGGCGTGCGCCGTGTACGCGGTCCGAACGGTGTGACCCCGTGCGCCCAAGAGCTCGGCGAGCAGGTCAGCCGTATCCTCATGATCTTCGACGACGAGAAGGCGGAGAGCGCGACCCATGGACGGGAACAACCTAGCTCGCTAGTGGCGATCTAACAACGACTAAAGCTGCCGTGCTGCGAGGTCAAGCTGCCCAGCCATCTCCGCAGCATCTCGAAACCGTTCGTCGGGGTGCTTCGCGAGTGCGTGCCAGATCACGGCGTCGAGCGCGTGAGGAAGCGCTGGATCGAGGTCCCGCAGGTGAGGCGGTTCCTGATTGACGTGGAGGTCGATCAAATCGAAGTCGTTCTCGCTCGCAAACGGCGGCGTGCCGGTCAACAGCTCGAACAAGATCACGCCGACTGCGTAAATGTCCGCGCGTTGATCGGTGGTCTCTCCGCGCAACCGCTCTGGAGCGATGTACGTGAGGCTCCCGACGACCGTTCCTTGCGCGGTGAGCTTGGCGCTGCCCTCGAACGTCGCGAACCCGAAATCGATGAGCACGACGCGCTCGACGGGGCCGGGCGACGGCTCGAGCATGATATTCGCAGGCTTCAAGTCACGGTGAAGGACGCCTGCCTGGTGGATGGCGGAGAGGCCATTCAACGCCTGCCAAGCAAAGCTCGCGGCACGGCGAGCGGGCACGCGGCCGTCGGTCTTGATCACGTTGCGTAGCGACTTGCCCCGGAGGAGCTCGACCGCGAGGAACGGCTGCAATTGATCGGTGATGCCCGTCGCGAGCAGGGCGGCGACGTTGCGGTGGCGCAGCAGCGCCTGGATCTCGCCTTCTCGCTGGAACCGCGCCAGCGAGATCGGGTCGGCGATATGCGTATGACGCAAGATCTTGAGGGCGACAAACGCATGGGTTTGTAGATCGAGGGCTCGGTAGACATCGGCCATGGCGCCCTTGCCGATCATCTCGTCGACCCGGAACCGATCGCCGATCACCTGCCCAACGCGATCTCGCGACACGCCCTGGACGATACCGCATCTGCTATATGAGGAGCGTGACCAGCGGCGCTCGGCATCTGGTGTCCATCGCGGACCTCGACGGTTCAGAGATCGTCCGGATCCTCGATCACGGTGATCGCTACTGGTCGCTCGCAGACGAGCCGATCAAGAAGCTCACGAGCTTGCGCGGTCGGACCGTCATCAACCTGTTCTACGAGAACTCGACGCGGACTCGGACCTCGTTCGAGCTCGCGGCGAAGCGGCTGTCTGCGGAGGCGATCAATATCTCGTCGTCGTCCGCGTCGACGAGCAAGGGCGAGTCGCTGCTCGATACGGGGCGCAACCTTCAGGCGATGCATCCGGATGCGATCGTCGTGCGGCACTCGTTCGGCGGCGCCGCCGCGATGCTCGCGAAGACCGCGAGCTACGCGGTGATCAACGCGGGAGACGGCCAGCACGAGCACCCGACCCAGGCGCTACTCGATGCCGCGACGATCCGGCGCCATAAGGGCAAGGTCGAAGGCCTCGAAGTGGCGATCGTCGGCGACATCCAGCACTCGCGCGTCGCGCGGTCGAACATCCTGTGTCTGTCGAAGCTCGGAGCGCGGGTCCGTCTCGTCGCGCCGATGACGCTGATGCCGCGCGGGATCGAGCTGATCGGCGGCGATCTGACCCGAGAGCGCGTGCGGATCTGTCACCGGCTCGAAGAAGGTCTCGACGGCGCGGATGTCGTGATGATGCTGCGCGTCCAGCACGAGCGGTTCGATGGCGAAGCGCCGCGGTTCCCGAACACGCGCGAGCTGTCGCGGACGTTCGGGCTGTCGGAGCGCACGCTGCAGTTCGCGAAGCCGGACGCGATCGTCATGCACCCAGGGCCGATCAACCGCGGCGTTGAAGTCTCGCCGCAGGTCGCGGACGGGCCGCGCGCCGTGATCCTGCAACAGGTGAGCTGGGGCGTCGCGATTCGGATGGCGATCCTCGAGCGTGCGATCCTCGGCGGCCCCGGCGGACAGCCGGACGCGTAATGCGCAAGTTGCGCATAAATTAGGTCGGACCGAATTTCCGCACAAATTGCGCATAAATTAGGTCGGACCGAATTCCATGACCACCGCACTCACCGTCACGAACATCGTCAAGAAGTTCGGCAACCACGTCGCCGTCGACAACATCTCGTTCGAAGTGCCACGCGGCGTGGTCTACGGCATCCTCGGTCCCAACGGCGCGGGCAAGACGACGACGCTGCGGATGATCAACGACATCATCGCGCCGGATGCGGGCGAGATCTCGATCCTCGACGGCTTCAGGCCCGGCGGTCCCGCCGCGGCGCACATCGGGTACCTGCCGGAAGAGCGGGGGCTGTATCCGAAGATGAAGGTCATCGAGATGATCGAGTTCATGGGCGAGCTGCGCGGGCTCAAGGCCGCCGAGGCCAGGCGGCGCGCGAGCAAGTGGCTCGATCGCCTCGGGCTCGCGCAATGGACAAAGAACAAGGTCCAGGATCTGTCGAAGGGCATGCAGCAAAAGGTCCAGTTCGCGACCGCGCTGATCCACGAGCCCGACCTCGTGATCCTCGACGAGCCGTGGAGCGGGCTCGATCCGATCAACGCGGAGGTCTTGCGCGATGTCGTCGCCGAGATCCGCAAGGCGGGCCGCACCGTGCTGTTCTCGACCCACCAGATGGAGCAGGCCGAGAAAGTCTGCGATCACGTCTGCATCATCGCGCGCGGCAAGAAGATCCTCGACGGCGAGCTCCGCGCGATCAAGCGCAAGTCAGCGGCCGAAGGCATGATCGCACTCGCGTTCTCCGACGATGCTTCCAAGGACCGGGCGACCGCGCTGCTTGCCGATCGCGCGCTCGTCGCGGATCAACATCCGCCGCAAGCCGGTGAGGTCGCCGACTGCGAGGTCAAGCTCGCCGACGGGGTCGCGCCGCAACAGCTGCTCGCGGCGCTGATGGCGGCGAAGGTCGAGCTCCGCCTGTTCGAGGTGGTCGTGCCGACGCTGCATCAGATCTTTGTCTCGAAGGTCGGTGCCGCGGCGGCCGTTGCGGAGCGACGTTCGGAAGAGGGTCAGCTTCATGCGTGAGTCGTTGGTGATCGCGAAGCGCGAGTTCCTCGAGCGCGTGCGTTCGAAGTGGTTCGTGATCATGACCGTGCTCGGACCCGTCATGATAGCAGCGGCGATCATCGTGCCCGCGCTGCTCGCGGGGCGGGGCTACGAAGGTGCGAAGGTCAAGATCGTCGATAAGAGCGGCAAGGTCGGCGAACGACTGCGGGTCGCGCTCAAGGACGAGCCGCTGAAGTGGGACGCGGAGGTCGTGCCGCCTGCGACGCCCGAGACCACCCTGCTCAAGCAGATCAGCGACAAGACCATCAACGGCTTCATCGTGATTCCGGTCGATGTGCTTACGGGCAAAGCCGTGATCGTTCCGTACAAAGGCGACAACGCGAGCAACACCTCTGTCGGGGTACTCCTGCAGCGCACCGTTGGTCGTGCGGTGCTCATGGCACGAGCAGATCGAGAAGGCCTGACGCAGGGCCAAATCGATCAAATTATCGCCGATGTTGTTGTCGACCCGCTCCACACGACTGGCGAAGCAGAGGGTAAGTCAGGCGTAGCGACGTTCCTGCTCGGCTACGTCCTATCGTTGATCTTGTATTTCGCGATCACGCTGTACGGCATCAACGTCATGCGCAGCGTGGTGATGGAGAAGACGAGCCGTGTCGTCGAGCTCATGGTCGCGACGGCAAAGCCGCGGTCACTGATGGCCGGTAAGATCCTCGGCGTCGGCGGTGCCGGGTTCGTGCAGATCGCGATCTGGCTGGCGATGGGAGCGATCACGCTCGCGTATCAACTGAAGATCGTGAAGGCGCTCGGCGGTTCCGGTACGGGTCCAAGCTTGCCGGCGCTGGGCGGCTCCCAGATCGCGGTGACGATCGTGTTCTTTGTTCTGGGCTACGTCTTCTACTCCGCGATGTATGCCGCGGTAGGCGCGATGGTCTCGTCGGACCAGGAGTCGCAGCAGGCGCAGATGCCGATCACGATGGTGCTCATGGTCGGCATGGTCTGCATGAGCATGATCACGAACGATCCCCGGGGATCGACGTCTGCGGCGATGACGCTGGTGCCGTTCTGGTCACCGATGCTGATGCCGCTGCGGTTCTTCCTCGGCGGCGCCACGCTGGGTGATCTCGCACTGTCGATGGGGATCCTCGTCGTGTCGACGATCATCGTCATCCGACTCGCCGCCAAGATTTATCGGGTCGGCATCCTGATGTACGGCAAGCGACCGAGCCTGCGCGAGCTATTGCGCTGGCTGCGCTACTGAACGCGCCCCTTATGTAACCCCCCAAGCGGTTGCGTACGAATTCCCCCCCGGGACTGGAATCGCGGGGCTAACCCCCTTACACTTTTCGTAATGCGTCGCCGGTGGGGACTCGGATCGTTCCTCTGCGTGGTGATGGCCGCGAAAGCTGCCATGGCTCAAACAGCAGGCGGAGATGTCTCCGCAACTGCCGATGAACAGCCAAATCCCACGCCTGCCCAAGAGATCAGCTACGGCGCGATGCCGGGTGGTCTTCACGTTGCAACCGCGGAGACGCTGCCGAAAGGCGTTGTCCAGGTATCGACCCTGTCGGGGTTCGGCTATCGGAAGGGACTGCTCGGCGCTGATCATCGGTTCGGCCGCGTCATCGGCGACCTCGCCGCCGCGTACGCGCCGACGGATCTGCTGACGATCGGGCTGTCGCTCGACGGTCGCTACGATCGCCACTACGGGCTCGCTCCCTCGGGCGACGACGGCTACGTCGGCGATCCGCACCTCAATATTCGATTCGCCAAGCCGTTCGGAACCGTGAGAGCGGGTTTGCAAGTCGGCGTCTGGGTCCCCGGCAAGAACGCCCCTTCGGTCGCGGCCTCCGCGATCTCCGTCGATGCTCGCGTGCTCGTCTCGCTCCCCGCCGGACCGGGCATGCTCTCGTTCGACGCTGGCTTCCGTCTCGATAACAGCGCCAAGAGCGTCGATGATGCGACCAAGCTCTCGCTTCCAGATCGCGTCTCGCTCGGCGTCTCGAACTACAATGCCGTCTTCGGCGGCGCGCATCTGATGATCCCTGCCGGCAACGTCTGGGTCGGTGTCGAAGGCTCGCTCGACAAGTTCATCGGTTCGGCGCCGGCGGGTTCCGCCGAGCTCGCCGAAGGCTCGCTGACCCTGCGCGGCGCGCTCGACGTCGGCCTTCACATCAACGAGCAATGGTCGGCGCTCGCCTTCCTCGAGCTCGCGAAGGTGCCCGGCGTCTTGAACGCGCAGGTGATGACGAGCTCGATCCCGCTGATTCCGTACGAGCCGATCTTCACGGCCGGGCTCGGCCTGCAGGCGCGGTTCGGCGGCGCGAAGCGGACCCCTAGCCTGTTCGCGGAAAAGGACTGCCACAAGCACGTGCCGCCCGACTGCGTGGACGTCAAAGTCCCGGTGCTCGCGGACATCACGGGCTCGGTCGTCGATAGCAACGACAAGCCGGTCGTCGGTGCAAAAGTCTCGGTGACGCTCAAGAACTCGACGGTCGCGCCCGTCGCGACGGACGACAAGGGCGTCTACGTGTTCAAGGGCGTGCCGATCGGCACCTCGGTCGACAACAAGCCAACGATCGAAGAGACCGGTATCGAGGTTGCGGTGGATCTCAGCAACATGAAACCGGGCAAGGCGACGGTCGCCGCAGTCCAGCAGGGTTCGAACGCGGTGCCGCCGATCAAGCTCGAGCCACTGTTGCCGCCGGGTCAGCTGCGCGCGGTCGTCCGCGGCCTGCCTGCAGGAAAAGCGGTCGTCGGTGCCACGGTCACGATCACCCCGGGTGACGCGAAGGCCGAGACCGGAGCCGATGGTACGTTCAGCCTCGACCTGCCCCCGGGCACGTACAAGGCCACGGTGAAGGCACCGGGCTATGCGCCGCAGGAGCTCGACGTCACGATCGATCCCAATGGTGTCGCGATCAAGAACATCGATCTGCACAAGTAACATGCGACAACGCGCCGGCCTCGTCGCGTTGTTCGTCGTCGTCTGCATTGGGTGCAAGAGCAAGCCGGCAGCCCTCGCCGAGCTGATGAAGGCCGAAGGCGCGGTCGACCGGCAAGAAGCGGACGACAAGCATCCCTGGACGGGGGCGCCGATCGGCACCGCCTTCTATCTCGGAGACGCCGTGCGAACCGCGGATGGCGGCGCGCGGTTGAAGCTCGGCAACAGCGCGCAAATCGCGATGCAGCCGCACACGGTGTTGCGGTTCGGCCGGAAGGGCGCGGCGTCGCAGATCTCCGTCGAGGTCGGTACGATCGATCTGTCCGGTACTGGTAATTACGGCTTCGATGTCGGCGACGTGAAGCTCGCGCAGAACGGATCGATCCGGATCACGGCGACGGGGAAACCGGGAGCGAGCTCGATCGAGCTGCTCGCGGGCAAGGTTCAGATCGCGACGATCGACGGCAAGACCGTCGATCTCGAGGTCGGCAAGATCATCGAGCTCGGCGTCGGTGTGATCACGATGCTCGCCGCGGTCGATGCGGGCGTTGAAGATGCGGCGGTCGATGCCGCGCCGCCCATCGATGCCGCGGTCGATGTCTCGGGCGACGCCACGCTCGAGGTTGTTGGCCCGGGGGGCGAGCAACTGCCGCCGGGACAATCGAAGTGGGCGCCGCTCGCGGCCGGTGCGGGTACGATTCCGAAAGGCACCAAGATCCGACTCGGCCCGCGTACGACGGCGAAGGTCACGGCGAACGGGACGACGCTCGAGATCGCGGGTGGCTCGCGCGTCACGGTCGGCGATGATCTGCTGCTGTTCCTCGAGCTTGGAACCGCACACGCGATCACGACCGGAGATAGTGAGATCAAGTTGCCGGGCGGCGCTCTCGCGGTCAAGGGCACCGCTACAAGTGCCGGCGAGGCGAAGCTCGTGGTCGACAACCGCGCCGACGCCAAGATCACCGCGCAACGCAACAACGCGAAGATCACGGGCAGCCAAGGCGCGACGATCGATCTCGCGCGCGGCGAGACCGCGACGCTCAAGAAGGGCGGCGTGATCACGCCAGACTCGGTGATCCCGAATTACTTCGACATGGCCGTGCTCGTCGGGGACACGCCGAGCTTCACGATCCACGATCCGAAAGGATCGACCGCGGTGCAGTTCAACTTCAACGGCAAGTGCCCGAACGGCGGCATCGTCGAGATGGATCACGATCCGAAGTTCCGCACCGCCAAGGTGTCGGCCGGCAAAGAGACCGCGAACATGCTGGTTCCCGGCGGTAGCTGGTCGTATCGCCTGCGCTGCACGCAAGGCGGCAATGAAGGCGCCGCTGTCGCGTCGGGACGCATCGCGGTGATCCGGGACGATGGCCGGCGGCCGCTGCCTCCGAAGCCCGGCAAGAATCCGATCGACGCGGACGGCCGCACGTGGTCGATCTCGTACCAAAGCGTGATTCCGATCGTCGAGGTCAAGTACAAGGGCGGCGGCAGCAGCTTCAAGCTCCACCTCGCGACCGGCGGCGTCGAAGAGACCTACGACAGCGCGACGCCCGTGTTCACCGTTCCCGGCACCAAGCTCAAGGAAGCGACGTACACGTTCTGGATCGATCACGACGGCGTCAAGCAGGACAAGGTCTCGACGCTGAAGATCAACTTCGATCAGACGGCGCCGCAGGTCTATATCGAGTCGCCGGCGAACGGCTCGCCGTTCCCGGCCGAGATCGAAGTGAAGGGTG
>JAQBQF010000267.1 GCA_028287115.1 Myxococcales bacterium | reverse complement strand
ATCGATGCCGTCCGCCCGCCCGTGTTTGCGGAGGCCGCGACTGCCGATCCCTTGCTGGATGGTTTTGCGCGGCGGATCCGCTACCTGCGAGTTTCCGTGACCGACCGCTGCAACTTCCGCTGCAGTTACTGCATGCCGGAGACGCTCGTCGATCGAATGGATTTTCAGCCGCGCTCCGCGGTCCTGACGTTCGAAGAGATCGAGCGCGTAATCGGCGTGTTCGCCAAGCTCGGGGTCCGGAAGATCCGGCTCACCGGGGGAGAGCCGACGGTCAGGCAAGGGATCGTCGAGCTCGTGCGGCGAGTTGCCGCGGTACCCGGGATCGAGCAAGTCGTGATGACGACCAACGGCCATCTGCTCGCCGAGCTCGCACCGCGCCTCGTCGACGCGGGTCTCTCGGGCGTCAACGTCTCGATCGACACACTCGACGCAGAGCGGTTCAGAACGATCACGAGTCGCGGCGATCTCTCTCGCGTGCTCGCGGGCATCGATGCGGCGGTCACGGCGGGCCTCCGCGTCAAGACCAACGCGGTCGCACTGCGCGGGATCAACGATGACGAAGTGGTCGCGCTGTGCGAAGACGCGTGGCGGCGCGGTGCGGTGCCGCGATTCATCGAGCACATGCCGATGTCCGATGGCGCGCTGTTCGAGTCCGCTCAAGGACTGTCGGCCGCGGCGATCCGGCGTTCGATCGAGGAGTCACTCGGCGGTCTCGTCGCGGCTGCGCCTGACCGACCCGATGCCGGCCCTGCGCGCTACTGGGCGCTCGCCCGCGATCCGGCACGGCAGGTCGGAATCATCTCGGCGATGACCGAGCACTTCTGCGGCGATTGCAACCGACTGCGCCTCACCGCGACCGGCGACCTCCATGCCTGCCTGGGTCACGATGACGCAGTCAGCATGCGCGACATCATGCGCTCGGGAGGGACCGACCAGGACGTCACGCGTGCGATCGCAGGGGCGGTCGCCGGAAAGCGCGCCGGGCACCTGTTCGCCGAGGCGCCGCCGGCCAAGCACATGATCGGCATCGGCGGCTGAGCTGTGCAATCTGGGGACAGATTTCTGAGCTAACAAAGCGAGATCAGGGTCTGCGAGAGGTTCTTGGGATCGGCGGAATGGACCTGATACATGCTACGGTTGGCACTGTCGGAAGCCGGGTTTTGCCAGTGAGGCACCCATCAGATGCACACCGGAATGCTCACCAAAATCGCTCTGACCGCAGCCGTCGTCATCGTCGGCGGCGGCACCCTGATCTACTCGTCCGCGAGTAGCGCCCAGCACTACAAGATGGTCGACGAGCTGGTCGGCGGGGGTGGCGCTGACGCGCTGGATCAGTGGAAAGACAAAGAGCTCAAGGTCCACGGCTGGGTCGAGTCCGGCACGATCGTCGAGTCGGTCGTCAACCAGGAGATGCACCGCAGCTTCGTCCTGCAAAAGGGCGGCAAGAAGATCCGGATCTTCAATAAAGGCCCCAAGCCCGACACGTTCAAGGACCAATCGGAGGTCGTCGCGACCGGCCGGTTGATCCCGGTCTCCGATGTCGCGCAGCTTGCCGCGGACATGTGCAAGCCGAAGAGTGACGGCAAGGTCGTCGCGAACTGTCCGATCCGAGCGGACGGCGAACAGACCTGGGTCGTCGAATCCACCGAGCTGATGGCGAAATGCCCGTCGAAGTACGACGGTGCGGCCTCGAACAAAATCGACCCGAAGTACAAGTGAGAACACGGGATGACTGAACAAGGTGTCCCGTTTTCACCGATCGCGTTGGTCGGCACGATCACGCTCCTCTCCGCGTACGCGATCGCCGCGTGGTGTGTCGCCGCCGGGATCGCCGGCAATGCGCTCAAGAGCCGGCGGCTCGTCACCTCCGCGGTCTACGGCCTCTATGCGTTCGGCGCGCTGATCGCGCTGTCGGCCGCGCTCCTGATCTACGCGTTCGTCACGCACGACTACGCCATCAAGTACGTCGCTCAGACGAGCGATACGTCGATGGAGACTTGGTACAAGGTCACCGCGTTCTGGGGTGGTCTCGACGGCTCGCTGCTGTTCTGGGTCCTCGTGCTGTCGCTGTTCTCGACGGTCGCGATCCTCGTCAACCACAAGCGGCATCGCGACATGATCGGCTTCGTCGTCGCGACGATCATGGTCGTGCAGGTGTTCTTCCTGTCGCTCCTGATCTTCACGAAGAATCCGTTCTCGACGTATCTGACGCAGCCGCCGATCGACGGCCAGGGCCTGAACCCGCTGCTCCAGAACTACTGGATGGTGATCCATCCACCGTCGCTCTACACCGGCTTTGTCGCCGCGACGATCCCGTTCGCGTTCGGCATCGGTGCGCTCGCGTCGGGCCGGCTCGATGATCTGTGGCTCGGCTCGGTCCGCGTGTGGATGCTGATCTGCTTTGGCTTCCTGTCGCTCGGCCTGATCCTCGGCGGCCGCTGGGCCTACGAGGAGCTCGGCTGGGGCGGCTACTGGGCGTGGGATCCGGTGGAGAACGCAGGCCTGATGCCGTGGTTCACCGCGACCGCGTTCCTCCACTCCGCGATCATTCAAGAGCAGCGCGGCATGATGAAGACGTGGAACTTGATGCTCGTCGTCGTCACGTTCTTCCTGACGATCTTCGGCACGTTCATGACGCGCTCCGGCGCCGTCCAGTCGGTGCACGCGTTCGGCGAAGACAACGTGCTCGCGCTGCAGTTCATCGTGTTCATGGCCGTGATCCTGATCGTCTCGATCGGGCTCATCGTCTATCGCTCGAACAAGCTGACGCAGAAGACCGAGTTCGACTCGTTCTACTCGCGCGAGTTCGCGTTCCTGCTCAACAACTGGATCTTGCTCGCGTGCGCGTTCTTCGTGCTGTTCGCGACGATGTTCCCGACGATCTCCGAAGCGATCGATGGCGCGCGCGTGTCGGTCGGCGTCGAGTTCTTCAACCGCTGGAT
>JAQBQF010000339.1 GCA_028287115.1 Myxococcales bacterium | reverse complement strand
GCGGCGCAGCGGCCGGCGGTCATGCGGGCGCGAGCGGCGCGGCAGCAAGCGGACCCGCCGGCGCGTCGACGGTGGCGAGCGGTGGCGCTGCAGCCGGCGGATCAGCAAGCGTGAGCGGACGTGCTGGCGCGGGCGTGGCCGCAGGTGGATCGGCGGGCGCGAGCAGCGCAGGCGCGGTCGCGACTCCGGGTCTCGGCGGAGCCAGCGGGACTCCCGGCGCACCAAACATCGACGCGTCGACGAGCGGCGCTTCGGGTGCAAATGTCGGCGTGGCCGGCAGCGGTGCTGTACCCGCAGGCGCAACAGCCGCGCCAAGCGCGAATATCGAGGGCACCGCGACGAGCGCGACGCGGCCAGCGGGCGTCAATGTCGATCTCTCCGGCAGCGCGACGAGCGCGGCCCCGCCGACGGGCGCAAATGTCGACGTCGCCGGCAGCGCGACGAGCGCGTCCAGCGGTGCGGCGGCCGGCGCGAATGTCGAAGGTGGAACCGCGGGTCTGCAGCAACCGCTGAGCGTGTCGGGCGCGGCGATGCCGGGCTCGCCAACGGGATCGGTGAGCGGATCGCGTGACTTCTCGGTGTCGTCGCCGGAGTCCGACGTTCGGTCGCAGGTCGGCGATGCACAACACGCGACCAGCGAAGCTTCGGCCGAAGCGTCGGTGTATCGCGAGACCGGTGCGGACGGTAAAGCGGCGGTCCATGGCGGCGCCGAGGGCATCGCGGAACGTCAGGTCAACGCCGACCAATTCGATCCATCTGGTCACGCCTCGAGCGTCGCGCACGCCGACAAGCTCGAAGCCCGAAACGCCGGCGACTTGGCCCGCGGTGAGGCGATCGACCGCAGCGGGTACCGCGACCCGACGACCGAGGCGGGACGTGTCGATCAGCTCGAGTTCAACGAGCGGGACAAGCTCGTCTCGCGGGCGGGGGTCTCGAACGACTCCGTCGACGATGTCCACGCGGTTGCGAATGACCCGCGGGGTGCGGCCGCCGCCGGAAGCGTCCACGCAGGCGAAAACTTGGCGCGCGATCACGCGCCGGCAAGTGCGAGGGATGCGCAGGCGCAGGTCACGGTGACCAAGGACGCCATCGAAAATCCGCAGCTCGAGGCCGAAGGCCGCGTCGAGGTTGCGATCGATCCCGGTCCCAAAGTCGGCCCGAAGAAGTCCTAGAGGCCGTTTTTGCCCGCTCCCGGGCCGCCGAATCTCGTCGGGGAACCGAGCGCGGTGGATCGCGCGCCCGCGGTCCGCGCATGTGTACCCCGAGGGAATCCCTGAGGGCTGAAACTAGGCGCCGGGCGCATTTGGAACCCTCCACGCGTTGACCGCATACCGGGGGGTTTCCTACGATGTCGTCTGCTTTCGAAGGGGTCGAAAGGACAGGAATCTCGGTGGACGAGGAAGCCTTGGTCGCATGGCAAGATGTGCTCGATATGGTCGCCGCAGGACGACCCAACGAGGTCGGCTGCCCATTTTGCAATCATCGGCCGTTGACGATCGAAGAGGTCGAGCACACGACGAAGATTTCTTGCGGTAAATGCCGCAAGTTCATCCAGGGTCGCTTTCAACCCTGACGCGGAAAGTTGCGAGCTCAGACGATGTCAAACGATCGCGATTTTCTCGGTAAGGGCCTCCGGTTTCCCGTGTCGATCAACCTCAACGGCGGGGTCTCGAGCTCGGCGCTCGAGGAGAATGTGCGTCAGTCGATCTTCGTCGTGCTCGGCACCGCACCCGGCGAGCGCCTGTCGCGCCCGGATTTTGGCTGCCAGCTTCACGACCTGATGTTCGCGCCGAACAACACGCTGACGGCCGCGCGCGCGGAGATCTATTGCGAAGAGGCGATCTACAAGTTCGAGCCGCGCGTCCAGAAGGTCCTGTGCAAGGCAGCGCCGAACACCGACGAGCCGAACCGTCTCGACATCCGCATCGAGTACATGATCGCCGGCCAGAACAACAAACGGAACCTCGTGTTCCCGTTCTATCTCCGCACCGAAGATGACGAACCCGTTCCAGTCGCACCCAACGATCAGAACGGTGCTCAGTAGCGAAGGTCTGACGACACCATGATTCCACCGCCGAAGCTCGACGACCGCACCTTCCACGACATCGTGGAAGAAGCTATTTCGATGATCCCGCGCTACGCGCCGGAGTGGACGAATCACAATCCATCCGACCCGGGCATCACGCTCATCGAGCTCGCGGCGTGGATGACCGACCTGTTGATCTATCGGCTCAACCAGGTTCCGGACAAGAACTACATCGCGTTCCTGAACCTGCTCGGGATCAAGCTGCGTCCGCCGCGCGCGGCGAAGGCACTCGCGCGGTTCACGCTGGTCGAAGGCGCGACGAAGCAGCGCGTCCCGCGCGGCACCCAGCTCTCGACGCCGCAGGCGACGGAAGAGCACATCGTCACGTTCGAGACCGCGCGCGATGTCGTGGTGTCGACCGCGCGTCCCGATCGCTGCTTCTCGTACTTCGACGACGCGTACTCCGAGAATAGCCGCTACATCGATCCGGCGCCGGGCGCCGTCACGGATTCGTTCGAAGTGTTCGCCGGTGCGCAGCGGATCGAGCGCTTCATCTACCTCTCCGATCCGCGCTTCGCGAATACGGGTGAGGCATCGCTGCTGCGGATCTTCCTCGGCACGCCCGAACGCGGCAATCGTGACCTCGCGCGGCTCCTCGAGTGGGAGTACTGGGAAGGCACGCGCTGGAAGGACCTCGAGCCCGCGCAGATCGAAGTCGATCGCGGCGAGATCGCGTTCCTCGGACCGTTGCGGTTCGAACCGACGACCGTCAATCACGTCGAGGGCCTGTGGCTGCGAGGCCGGCTCGCGGAAGTTCCCGAGTCGCCCGAGGACACCGAGATCGATACGATCCGCGCGCGCGTCGAGGTCGTCGGCGAGGGCCTGCTACCAACCCAGGCGTTCGCGAACCTCGACAACAACGCGTTCCTCCAGCTCGATCTCTCGAAGAACCTGTATCCGTTCGGCAAGGAACCGAAGACCGACTGCATCCTCTATCTCGCGTGTGACGAGCTGTTGCAGACGGCCGACGCGTACATCTCGATCGAGATGCAGCTCGCCGACTCGGCCGTGATCCCGCGGCCAAACCCTTCGGATCAGCTCGTGATCGCGTGGGAGTACTGGGACGGCAAGCGCTGGCGAGGGCTCGGCCGCACGGCGCCGCGTGGCGCGCTGCCGGGCACGGGCGACGAGCTCGGATTCCACGATGACACCAAAGCGTTCTCGCAGTCGGGCACGGTCAGCTTCCGCCGACCCAAGGACATGGAGTCGCTCGAGGTCAACGGCGTCGCCAAGCGCTGGCTCCGCGTGCGGATCGAGAAGGGCGATTTCGGCGAGCAGGGCACGTACACGCTCGAGGCCGACAAGTGGATCTTCAAGGACGATCATCCGCTGAAGCCGCCCGCGCTTCGGTCGATGACGTTCCGCTATCGCGAAGACTATCGCGACGCGCGCCACGTGCTCGCGTTCAATGACTTTCAGTTCACCGACTGCACCGAAGTCGCGCGCACCGAGTACACGATCTTCCAGCCGTTCCAAGCCAAGGCCGAAGAGTCGCCCGCGCTGTACCTCGGGTTCGTGTCGCGGCCGCCGAACGACAAGCTCGGGCTCTTCTTCCAGCTCGAAGAAGAGCTCGGCCTCGGATCGCTGCCGACCGATGAAGCCGAGGTCGCGACGACCGAGCTCGCGAAGTACGAGACCCAGCGCCGGCTCGCGTGGGACGGCGGGCAACGCGTCGTCTGGGAATACTGGGATGGTCGCGAGTGGGAACCGCTCGCCGTCGAAGACGAGACGCAAGGCTTCACGGCGTCGGGGTTCACGTTCCTCGTCGCCCCCGAAGACTGGATGGCTTCGTCGAAGTTCACCGAGGAGCGGTTCTGGGTGCGCGTGCGGCTCGAGCAAGGCGGCTACGTCAAGCCACCGCGCGTCAAGATGGTCGTCACGAACTCGATCGACGCGAACAACCACGAGACGATTCGCAACGAGACGCTCGGCGGCTCCGACGGCTCGCCGCTGCAGCAGTTCAAGTTTCTGCGCGGCCCCCTGCTCGACGACGAGATCATCGAGATTCGCGAGAAGCAGAAGCCGGCCTCGGAAGAGATCTCCGACCTCGGACCGGAGGCGGTTCGGCCCGTCGAGCCGGAGAACCCACAGAACAATGAAGTCTGGGTTCGCTACAAGCGCGTCGACAGCTTCTTCGCGTCGGGCCCGCGCAGCCGCCATTACACGCTCGACTACGTCACCGGCGTCGTGCAATTCGGCGACGGCAGGCGCGGCATCGTCCCGCCCGAGTCCAAGAACTCGATCGTCGCGACCTCGTACCGGATCGGCGGCGGTGCCCTCGGTAATGTCAATCCCAACACGCTGACCTCGCTTGGCCGCGCGCTCGCGTACGTCGAGTCGGTGACGAATCCGGTTGCCGCCGCGGGCGGTTCCGACCGCGAGACGATCGAAGAGGCGAAGAACCGCGCGCCGTACACGATCAAGAGCCGCGATCGCGCGGTGACGACCGAGGACTACGAGATGCTCGCGCTCCGCGCATCGACCCAGCTCGCGCGCGCGAAGTGCGTACCTGATCGAACCAACCGCGGTCACGTCACGCTCGCGATGCTGCCGAAGGCCGACACGCGCGGTGACGAGCTGACGCGCCGCCTCGTGCCCTCGAACGAAGTGCTGCGCTACGTCAAGCGCTACCTCGACGACCGCAAGCTCGTCGGCACGGTGCTGAACGTCGTGCGTCCTCGGTACAAGGACCTGTCGCTGCGGGTCGTGCTGATCCGTCGCTCGGTCGGGACGTCCGACCGGTTGCGGCGCGACATCGAGATCAAGCTGCGCAAGTTCCTCCACGCCTTGATCGGCGGCAAGGACGGTAAGGGTTGGGAGTTCGGCCGGCCCGTGCTCAAGCCCGAGCTGATCCACCTCGTCGAGGAAGTGCCCGGCGTCGAAGGCGTCGATAGCCTCGAGCTCCGGGACGAGCATCGCAACGTCAGCATCGAGCACCTCCGCCTCGATGACGACGAGCTGCCGTTCCTTGTTCACGTTCACATCGCGGAGAAAGTGCGCGACGACATCAAGTAGCCATGGTCGCAGAGGCACTCAATCGCAAGGTGGTTCGTGTCCCCGACGTCGTCGGGCGCCCGATCTTCAAGTCCAGGATCCTGCTCGAGGACTCCGGCCTCAAGAAGATCGTCGTGCTCTACCGCGAGAGCTATGAGGACCGCGACACCGTGCTCGAGCAACGGCCCGCGCGCGGTCAGATGGTCTACGAAGGCACCGAGGTCACGATCTGGGTCGCGCGCCGCGGCTATCTCGAGCACTTGCCGGCGATCTATCGCCGCAGCGACGCGGTCGGTCGCAACCTCGTCCGAGACGTGTGCTTCTTGTTCGAGCACATGTTCGACTCGATCGACCAGAACCTGACCGACGGCTGGCGGTTCTACGATCCACACGTCGCGCCCGAGGGTTTCCTCGACTGGCTGTCGGGGTGGACCGCATTCACGCTCGATCTCGACTGGCCCGAGGCGCAGAAGCGTGCGCTCGTGAAGCGCGCCGTCGATCTCTATCGCATCCGCGGCACGAAGCGCGGCCTGACGCTGTTCCTCAAGCTGTTCACGGGTCACGAGCCCGAGATCACCGAGAACACGTGGCCGTTCAAAGGATTTCGCCTCGAGGGCGAAGGTGCTGAAGAAGGCGCGCGCGTCGGGATCGATTCGGTGATCTTGCCGCCGGTCGATCTCGCGCACTGCTTTGTCGTCAAGATGCCGATCAAGTTCGATGCGGTGACGCCGGAGATGGTCATCCGGATCCATCACATCATCCAGCTCGAGCGGCCGGCGCACACGAACTACTATTTGCGCTTCGCGGAAGAAGAGGGCGAGGTCGAGCTGCGCGAGTTCTTCGCGATCGGCCTGCGGTCGGGAATCGGTATCGGCGCTGAAGTCGTAGAAGTCGAAGAAGAGGCGCCCAAGCCTCCTGGTGGGAAAAAGTCATGAGCGAGATCCAAGGATTCAAGCGCATCAACTTCTTCAAGGGCTTTCTCACCACCGAGAAGGACTGGAACGACGCCGAGCGCTACCACATCGACAAGCGCCGGCTGCACAACCGGATGTTGCACTCGCCGGGAATCGTCTACGGACACAACGGCGATCTGCGCGTCAACGCACGCGCGCGCGGCGATCTGTCGGTCGAGGTCCAGCCCGGTTACGCGATCGACGGCATGGGCAACGACCTGATGATCTTCGACGCGACGATCCGCAACATCAACCTCGAAGAGTTCAAGCTCCCGCAGACGATCTACATCGTGCTGCGCTACTACGAGGAGCTCACCGACTTCATCGCGTACAAAGAAAACCTCGAGTACAAGGGCCACCGTCGCGTGCTCGAGTCGTGCAAGGTCGAGCTGTCGCAGACCGAGCCCGACATCACCCGCGAGGTCGAGCTCGCGCGGATCTATCTCGAGAAGGGCGTCCAGCGCGTGCGCGACGCGCGCGATCCGGCGAACCCGGCGCCAAACGAGATCGACATGCGCTACGTCCAGCGCGGCGGTCTCTCGGGCTCGATGCTGCCCGGCTATCTGCGCGTCAAGCTCGAGACGCTACTGTGGCAGGTCCGCCGCGGCGCCCTCGAGTACACGCGGCGCGGTGTGATCGCGGCGCACGATGTCGTGCAGGCCTGCAACACCGCGCTGATGCTGCTCTTCGCGAACTTGCTCGATCTGCGGAACGTGTTCGACATCTTCAGGCTGATCATCGACACCGAGGGCGAGATGTCGCTCGACGTCGACGTCCATCACCCGACGATCGCGCAGAAGAAAGAGTTCTCCGAGTACCGCCGCCAGGTCGAGATCCTGCGTGGCCTGCTCGCCGAGAACAAGAACAACACGGAAGCGTTCCAGAACCTCCTCGCGTATCAGGCCAAAGCCGCCGAGATCGCGAACGCTGCGATCGCCGGCGAGAAGCCGGTGATCGTCGCGGCCGAGGAGAAGAAGGAGACCAAGGTCGCCGACATCAAGGACTGGGAAGGCGTCAAGACGATGCCGGCGCCGAAGCAGGAGATGGAGCTCGAGGGCATCAAGTGGGTCCTCGTCGACGAGATCGAGATCCTCAACAAAGAGTCCGAGGACAAGCACCTGTTCCAGATCAAAGAAGCCAAGGACTCGTACCGGTCGCGCCAGAAGCTCAAGTATCCGGATGGCACGACGGTCGAGGACACCGGCCGCGCGCACGTGGACGGCTACAGCGAGTTCAAGTTGCTCAACATCACGCCGGGACGCCCGGTGGTCGTGCTGCGCCGGATGGACTACGTCTACGGTGATTACGAGCTCGAGCTGGCCGTCAACGGCAAGAAAGTCGCGATCGTAGCGTGCACCGGCACGGATCGCGTCCACCGCTGGCGCAACTGGCCGGCGATGATCTCGGCCGACAACGTCACCGAGGCCGCGATGACGATCCGCCAGCAATCCGTCACGGCGGGCCGCGACATCAACATGTTCCACATCTGGGTCTACCAGCCGAAGTGACGGCCCAAGACGTAGCAAGCCAACGCATGCTGGCGAGCGGGGGGCGATCCGCCTTGCGCGCGTGGCGCCGAGCGCGTGCTAAACTCGTGGCCGCGGCCCGGGGAGGAGCGAGCTTTTTGCCCCGACGCGCCCTACAACGCTCATGTTTCTCAAGTATCTAGATTTCATCTTCGCGCCGTTCCGAGCGATCCAGACGAAGGTCTTCGGGATCAAGTCGCTCAAGGGGAACATCGTCGGCGACTTCAATCGCTCGAAGAACCTCATGAAGCGCGGCCAGGCGATGGCGGGGAACGCGAACGCACAGGTGAACAAGCTCGGCGGGGCACAGCAGCAGGGAGCACAAGCGATGCAGCAGGCCGGACAAGGAATGCCTGGAATGCCAAATGCGGCAGGTGCACCAGGTGGTGGCCCACCGGGGCCCGGGGGACCGAACCCGAACCCAGCAATCCGCACGATGGGGTTCTGGATCTTCAAGAAGAAGTACTGCTCGCAGTGCGAGCAGCAGCTCGACAAGTCATGGGACGCGTGTCCGTTCTGCGCGCAGATGGCGCAGCAGGCCGCCGTGGCTCCCCAGAAGCTCCAGGCGCTGAAGACGCAGGCGTTCGTGATCGATTCGCACGGTGGGCCCGGCAGCATGCAGCTCCTCGGCTGGCTCGTGCCGCTTCAGGGTCCGCAGCGCGGCGAGCTGTTCACGCTGTCGCCCGTGACGGTGATCGGCACCGAGCCGACGTGTCAGATCTGTCTCAACGACAAGTTCATGTCGAGCAAGCACGCCGAGATCAAGGCGGAAGCCGGGATCTGGGTGCTTCGCGACGCGGGCTCGACGAACGGCACCTACGTCAACAACAAGCGCGTCGACAAACACGAGCTCGTCGATAACGACTTCATCAAGTTCGGTTCGGCGATGTGCAAGTTCAAGAGCCTCTAAGCATGAAGACTCGTATTTCAGCGTTTGCCGGCCCGCTCGGGTTGTTTGTCCTCGCGCTCGGCTTGGTGATTCCGGCGCGCGTTGCCCGCGCCGGCGACGGCGGTAACAGCGTCGAGATCTATCCGAGCGTCAAGGTTCCGGATCCGAAGGATCCGAAGACCAAAGGCGCCGCGCCGCAGATCGAGGTCACGATCGTCGGTGGGCCCAAGGTCCCACTCGACAAGTTCTCGATCTCGACGACGAACAAGAACCAGAAGGTCACGGTCAAGGCCGAGAAGCTTCGCGAGTACTCCGAAGGCACCGAGACGATCGCGATCGCGCTCGTGGTGTGCGGCCAGATGATCTGGATCGGCAACGACGACTACGAACCGGACGAGACCGCGAAGTACCAGGGCGTGCTGAAGAACCTCGAGCAGGCGATCGACAAGCTCCAGCTCGGCAACGCGGGCCCTCCAGGCAGCAAGGGTGTCGTGATCTCGTACTCGACCGGCGCCGAGATCAAGATCCCGATGGGCGATCTCAAGAACATCACCGGCGGCGCGCTCGGCGGCCAAAGAGACTACGCGGGCAAGATCGGCGCCGACCTGGTGCAGGGCATCACGAGCGGCATCGCCGAGCTGTCGAAGGTCTCGACCGCGCGCAAAGCGTTGATCGTGATCGGCGATGGCAACGATACGAACAACGAGACCGCGAAGGGCTCGCTCAACGACCTCAGGAAGCAAGCGCAGAAGCAGAACATCCAGCTGTTCGGCATCATCTACAAGTCCGCCGTGTCGAGTGAAGGCGCGGTGATCACCACGATGATCCCGACGGCGCGGGCGGTGAACTCGATCGACGGCATCCAGTCCGAGCTCAGCGCGATCATCGCCCGCATGGGCGAGCGCTACTACCTGACGTTCCCCGGCTGGGATCCGAAAATCGAGAACGGCCTGCCGTGGGACGGCAAGGATCACGACCTCACGATCAAGATCGACCAGCAGGAGCTCGAGCCGTTCTCGTTGACGCTCGCGCCGGTGTGGAATCCACCGAGCAAGGGTGGCTTCCCGTGGCTGATCCTCGTCGGCGTCCTCGTTGGCTTGATCCTGCTCATCGTGATCGGCGTCAAAGTCTTCGGCGCAAAGCCTGCGCCGGCCCCGATGCCGGTACCGATGCCGATGGCGGCTGCACCCGCTCCGCCGAAGCCAGCCGGGCCGATGAAGACGGTGATGATCGGAGTCGGCGGCGATCAGGAGGGCTTCCCGATCGTCGGCTGGCTGGTCGCGCTCAACGGTGTGAACGCGTATCAGACGTATCGTCTGAAGCCCGGCATGACCAAGATCGGCACGGCGCCGCCCTCGGACATGGTCGTCAACGATGGTTT
Source organism: Myxococcales bacterium (assembly GCA_028287115.1). Lineage (GTDB taxonomy): Bacteria > Myxococcota_A > Polyangia > Haliangiales > Haliangiaceae > JABFXX01. Next base: position 14,069 of record JAQBQF010000339.1, on the reverse strand, counting down.
CATGAGCACCGAGCACTGCCAGATCGCATGTGCGCCCGGCGGCTTCACGCTGATCGATAACGGTTCGACGAACGGGTCGTACGTCAACGATCGCAAGGTCTCCAAGCACGAGCTCGTCGATAACGACACCGTGACGCTCGGCAAGACCAACTTCAAATTCAAGTCGATCAACTAGAGAACCCGTGTCCACTGGTCCGCTGATCGCCGTGATCGTTGGAGGCGCAGTGCTGGTCCTCGTGGTGATCGGCGTGGTCGCGAGCAAGAACAGCGCGCCGAAGGTCCAGAAGGTCTGCGGCGGCTGCAGGCGGACGATGCTGCCGGTCTGGACGAAGTGTCTGTTCTGCGGCTGGGCACCCGTCGCCCGGCTCGAGTTCATCCTCGGGCCCATGGCCAACCAGACGCTCAACCTGACGGATGAGGTCACCACGATCGGCTCGGTCGCCGGCAACACCGTCGTGCTCGCCGATCCGGCGGTGTCGCGGAAGCACGCCGGTATCCGCAAAGTGGAGAGCAACTACGAGCTCGCCGATCTCGGCTCGACGAACGGTGTCTACGTCAACGGTCAGAAGGTTCCCAAGAAGACCCTCGAAGCTGGAGACATCATTCGCGTTGGCAACACCGAAGCTGTGTTCAAGCGCGAATAGGCGGTGCAGAGGTTGTCCCCGACGAGGACTAGCGCGTGACGGCATAGACCGGTACGATCCGCAGACCTAATGGCGCGCCTGCTATTCAGGGACAGCCAGGGCCGTGAGGGAACGGTCGAGCTGTCGCCGAGCGAGACGGTCTACGTCGGACGTGGGCTCGAGTGCGCGATCCGCACCGACGACGGAATGGTGTCGCGCAAGCACGCGCAGTTCAAGCTCGAGAACGGGCGGTTCTGCGTCGAGGATTTGGGATCTTCGAACGGTACGCACATCAACAACATCCGCGTGCAGAAGCAGTCGCTGAATCACACCGACGTGATCCAGTGCGGCTCGCTCGTGATCCGGTTCATCGACGAGGCACCGGCACAGATGGCGCCGCAGATGCCTAGCGGAGGCGGCGGCGGTGCCGTGCCCGCCAAGAAGGGCGGCACGATGGTGCTCGACCGGGGCGATGGTCCCGGAGCGGGAGGCGGTGGTGGCGGCCCGCCGGGTGGTGGCTTCGGCCAGCCCGCACCAAATCCCGGCTACGGCCAGCCTGCACCGAATGCCTACGGCCAACCTGCACCCGGCGGCGCACCGTATGGCGCGCCTCCTGGAATGCCGATGGGGGGACCTCCCGCGGCGGGCGGCTTCTCCGGCGCGAGTCGAAGCTCGCCGAACAATCTCCCGTACGGCGCACCTCCAGCCGGCCCGGGCGGACCTCCCGGCGGCCAGAGCATGTTCGGCGGCGGCGGTGGCTTCGGCGGCTCGGCGGCCGGTGCACGCGGCGCGTCTCCTTCTCCGGGCGCACAGCCGGCACCGTATGGCGGTCCGCCGGCGATGCCCGGTGGCGGAACCGCGGGTGGTCCACCGAACATGCCTTATGGCGGTCCGCCGGGCATGCCCGCAGGTGGTAGCGGCACCGCAGGTGGCGGTGCGGCGCCGTACGGTGGTCCACCGCAGATGCCGAGCGGTGGCGCGCCCGCGGGCGCACCGAACATGCCGTATGGCGGCCCTCCCGGCATGCCTGCCGGTGGTGGTGCGAACACGCCCGCCGCGGGTCGGCCCCCCGATCCGGGCATCTTCGGCCGCGGTGCCCCGATGGCGGTACCGGGAGCGCGCCCGGTCGATGCGGAGCAGAAGGTCCTCGTCGATCTCGGGCTCCAGCAAGATTCCGGGAAGCTCGAAGCCGAGCTGAAGTCGCTCAAGGCCGATCTCGACAAGGCGACCTCGAGCTACGAGCGCGAGGTTGCTGATGGCAAGCGCGTGCGTGCGGAGTCCGCGACGCTCCGCGATCGGATCGAAGAGCTGAAGGCGGCCGTCAAGGATCGCGAGGAGCAAGCGGCGGCACACGATCGCGTCGCCGAAGAGCTGCGCGACGAGCTGCAGCAGACGCGCGACGAGCTCAACAAGATGCGGGCCGAGATGGCCCAGCTCGCGGACAACGTCGCGACGCGCGAGCGTCAGGCGAATCGTGCCCAAGAAGACGCGCACAAGATTCGCGAGGACATGGAAGATCTCAACCGCCAGCTCATGGAGCTGTCGCGGACCAAGGACGAGGGCTGGAAGAAGCTCAACGAGCAGCTGACCGAGATCGAGCACCTGCGCGAGGTCATCAACGAGCAAGAGCGGATGCTCGAAGAGCGTCGCATCGGCCTGATGTCGCAGGAAGAAGTGATCAAGGAGCTCCGGCTCGACAAGGAGAAGAGCTACAAGTCGGTCGCGCAGCTCAAGGCCGAGCGCGACGAAGCGAACGGCAATTCGTCGAGGAGCGCGGCGCAGGTGAGAGCGCTCGAAGAAGAGAACAAGCGCCTCGGCCGGCTGATGGTCGAAGCGCAGACGGATCAGTCGCGCGGCGGAAGTGCGACCAGCGGCGATCAGATGATGCGGATGACGACGGATATGAAAGATCTGCGGGTCGATCTCAAGAAGATCGAAGCGGATCGCGATCAGCTCGCCGAGCGGTACGAGAAGACCGAGCGCGATCGCCAGAAGCTCGAGGGGCGCCTCGCACAAGTCGAGGTCGAGCTCCAGGAAGCAGCGCACGGCAAGCTGGCGGCGGAGAGCGCTCGCAACGTCGCGCAAGATGCGCTCGCCAAGTCGGAGGTCGCGCGATCGAAAGCGGCTGAAGAAGCGCTCAATTCGTCGAAGGCGCGGGATCAAGCGGCGACCGGCGGCGACGACGCGCGTCGCGAGCTCGATAAGTTGCGCAAGAAGGTCGCCGAGCTCGAGACGGCGAAGCCTGCCGCGGCAGGCCTCGATGCCGCCGAGGTGCAGCGCGATCGCGAGGCGGCCGAACGCAAGCTCGCCGAGGTAACGGCGCGTGCCGATCAGGCAGAGCGCTCGCTGAAGTCGCTCGAGGCGGCAGTCGATGCCGCGAAGATGGATGCGCAGAAAGCGCGCGCGGAAGCGGCGCGTGCGAAGGCCTCGGCCGACGCGCAAGCGGAGTCGATCATCGACGCGGCGGGCGCGGGCGGTGGTGGTGGCAACCCCGAGCTCGCGGCCAAGGCGCAGGAGGTCTACGACGCGATCAACGACATCCTGTCGGAGATGCGCAACAATGTCCTGCTCGTCCAAGGCGAGCTTCCGAACCTCAAGTCCGACGGCGAGACGATCCACGCGGTGACCGACGCCGTCGAGTCTCTCGTCGACAGCGCGGAGACCGCAAAAGGCGCATTGCGCGGCCTGCGCGACCTCGCCCAAAGCAAGTAGCGAACCAAGCAGCGAATAAGATGAACACTCAAGAAAAGCGATCGAGCAAGGCCGAGATCGAAGACCTCATCAAGGCCCGTTACTCGCTGATCTGGATCACGTCGCCGGAAGAAGCGCGCGTCGAGGATTCGCTGCGCAAGCTGTGCGTCGAGCGCGAGATGCGCCTCGAGGTCTGGTCGATCACCGAGGGTTTCAAGACGATCGCGAACGGGCAGGGCACGCGCGATGTCAAAGACCCGATGAAGGCACTCGATCACGTGATGCGCGGTGAAGGCCGCGCGCTCTACGTGCTGCGCGACTTCCATCCGTTCTTGAAAGAACCGGCGGTGGTCCGGCGCCTGCGCGATGCCGCGCACGAGCTCCGCAAGACGAAGAAGAGCCTGCTCGTGCTGTCACCGGTGACGAAGATCCCGCCGGAGCTCGAGAAGAGCATCTCCGCGATCGTCGACTGGGAATTGCCGAACCGCAGCGAGATCGAGGGCGCGGCGCGTAAAGTCCTGCCGAACTTGCCGGCGGCAACGCAGCAAGTGATCGAGAGTGATCCCACGTTCATGGAGCGCGTCGTCGAAGGTGCGCTCGGCCTGACGCTCGTCGAGGCGGAGAACGTGTTCGCCAAGAGTGCCGTCCGCACACACACGTTCGATCTCGATACGATCCTCGAAGAGAAGAAGCAGATCATCCGCAAGAGCGGCCTCCTCGAGTACTACGAGCATCGCGAAGAGTTCTCCGATGTCGGCGGCATGGAGATCCTGAAGGACTGGCTCGTCAAGCGCCGCAACGCGTTCAGCTCGCGTGCGCGCGATTTCGGTCTGCCGCTGCCGAAGGGCATGCTGCTGATCGGCGTGCCGGGCACCGGAAAGTCGCTCACCGCGAAGGCGGTCGGCGCGCTGTGGCAGATGCCGCTGTTGCGCCTCGACGTCGGCAAGATCTTCGGCGGCCTCGTCGGCAGCTCGGAAGAGAATATCCGGACCGTGATCAAGACGGCCGAGGCGATCGCGCCCGCGGTGCTGTGGATCGACGAGCTCGAGAAGGGGTTCTCGGGAACCGCTTCGTCGGGGCAGACCGACGGCGGCACGACCTCGCGCGTGTTCGCCTCGTTCATCACCTGGCTCCAAGAAAAGACCACGCCTGTATTCGTGATCGCGACCGCGAACAACGTCACGCAGCTGCCGCCCGAGCTCCTGCGCAAAGGCCGCTTCGACGAGATCTTCTTCTGCGATCTGCCCGATCGCGAAGACCGGCGCCAGATCATCGACATTCACCTGCGCAAGAAGAACCGCGACCCCGGCCAGTTCGATCTCGACAAGCTCGTCGATGCATCGGTCGACTACTCGGGCGCGGAGCTCGAGCAGATCGTGGTCGCCGCGCTCTACGACGCGTTCGACACCGGCGTCGATCTCACGACCGACGGCCTGCTCAAGACGCTGCACGAGGTCGTGCCGCTCGCGATCACGATGCGCGAGCAGATCGACGCGATGCGCGAGTGGGCACGGACCCGCGCTCGCATGGCCTCCGCCCGAGGCCGGACGCCGCAGAAGAAGGAAGGCTGGATGGCGCGTTACGGCGCGCCCACCGCGAACCTGGGCGACAAAGGCACCGAGACCAGCGACGACGGGGAGCGAAAGCTCGAGCTGTGACGTAGACTGGGAGACCCATGTCGCATTTCACCAAGTGCGCCCTCAAGATGACGAACCTCGCCGCGATCAAGAAGGCGCTCGCGGACATGCAGCTCAAGTTCACCGAGGCCCAAGACGGCCAGACGGTGACCGTGCGCGGCTATCGCGGAGATAAGCTGCAAGCCGCGATGTCGATCGACATGGGGCGCTACGACATCGGCGTCGTCGATAACCAGGACGGCACGTTCGGGATCACGGCCGATTGGTGGGGCGTCGAGACCACGAAGGGCGTGTCCGAGGAAGAATTCAAGGACCAGCTCAGCCAGAAGTACCAGTATCACAACGTCAAACAGGCCTGCGAAGAGAAGGGCTACGCCGTCGAAGAAGAGGTCAACGAGGAGGACGGCTCGATTCGCCTCGTCGTCCGGAAATGGGTGGCCGAATGAGGAAGCAAGACATCGAGATCGTCATCAACGCCAAAGGCGAGGTGACGTTTCAGGTCAAAGGCATGAAGGGCGGCAGCTGCGTCGACGAGACCAAGTTCCTCGAGGCCGCGCTCGGCGGCGAGGCGGCGGTCGTCGACCAGCAGAAGACCGGCGAATACTACGAACAATCGGAGGGTTACGCGCAGGCCTATGCGGGGGAAGGCAAAGACGAGTAACCTCGTAGAAGGTTTAGCTTGTCGACCGAAGAGCCCACTGGGACCGAGCAGCCGCAGCAGGACACTCGTGCAGAGGACCTGACCGACGAGCTCGCCAAGAAGTACGACCCCGAGCGGCTCCTCAAGATCTTGGCGCGGCGCGCCGGGCGAGGCGAAGCCCTCGAGCACAGCGTCCGGGCCCGCTACGAGCAGAGGCTCGGTGTCGACCTCGGTCACGTCCGCGTCTACTCCGGCGAGTTTGCCGAGGAGTTCAACCGGCAGCGCAACGCATATGCCGTGACGATCGGCGCGACCGGCATGATCCTGATGGGCAATTCGCCCGACCGATCGATCGGCAGCACCGCGGGTCAGGCACTCCTCGCCCACGAGTTGACGCACGTCGCGCAGCAAGCGCGCGGCTTCCACCGCAAGGCGTCGTTCGACGGCGGGATGCCGTTTGCCGAGGAGCACGAGGCCGAAGCCGAGGCCATCGAGCAAGAAGTGATGGCGAGCGCGAAGCATCAGCAGTCCGCACAGGAGCAGCAGGCCGCAAAGGCCGCCTCCGGAAAAGCCTCAGGCGTCGACATCAAGGAGCAGATCGAGAAGATCAAAGCGCGCGTCCTCGAGATGTTCGGCGATGCGGCGCGGACCCAGTACATCCGTAACGGCAGCGCTCGCCGCGCCTGACGACGTTTCGAGGTATTCTCGAACGACCGTGAGCGAAGTTGCCGCCGACGCAGGCGTGGTCCAATCGAGGGTTCAGCTCGAGCGGCTCGTTGCCGATGACGAGCTCGCCGGGCGCACGATCAGCGGGTTTGCGGCGCCGTCCGTCGGCCTGCGTTCGCTCGATCTCGACAACGTCACGATCGAGCGGCTCGATCTCCGCGGCTGCGATGCCGAGGACTCGCGGCTCGAACGCGCCGAGCTGCGCCAGAGCGATCTGCGCGCCTCACAGTGGAAGGGCGGGTTGTGGCACCGCGTTCGCGCGAAGGACTGCGACCTGACCGAGCTCGACTTCACGGGCGCCCAGATCCTGCGCTGCGAGCTCGGCCCGGTGCGGATGGCGCGGGTTCGCTTCCATCGCGCGCGGATCCAACACACGACGTTCAAAGAGAGCGAGCTCTACTCCGCGGACTTCGCGGGCGCCGTGCTGCTGCAGGTCACGTTCGAAGGCTACGAGCACGCGACCGTGTCGCTGTCGCGGACCGATTGGACGGGTGCGGCGCTGTTCGACGTCGACTTCAAGCGCGCGAACATGTACGGCGCCGTGCTGCGCAACGCGGTGTTCGTGCGTTGCGATCTGCGCGGTGTGAATCTGTGTAGCGCGGATCTCTCCGGTGCGCGTTTCGTCGGTTGCGAAACGACCGGCGTCGATCTCGACGGAGCTACGTTCTAGGAAGAGGAGCTGCCATGCCGACCCGACCTGACCTCCGAGAGATCGCCAGCAACGTCAAAGAGGCGTTCGCCGAGATGGATCGCGAGACGCTGCTCGAGATCTTGACGTTCGTGATCAAGGAGTACGTCGTGGAAGGACCTCCGCCGATGCTCGTCCATCAAGCGGAGAAGCTGTCCGATCTGCAAGGCGCGTCATTCGCGCAGGTGATCACCGCACTGCAGACGCGGTTCGATCATCCCGAGCTCGCGATGTTCGTCGTCGATGGTGATCAGGTCAGCGTTCGCGTCGGCGGTGTCATGCAGCCGCTGCTCGCGCAACGCCAGCCGCTGGCGCCTGCCGCCGAGCTGCCCAGGCCCGCGGCCGGCGTCCGCGTCGTCGAGACCACGCTGCAGCAGCGACCGCCGCAACCGGCTGCGCCTCCACCGCAGGCGGCGAGCGCGCCACCGCCGGCTCGCGGTATCTCGCTTCGCGGTCGCCCGCAGGGTGAAGCTGCCGCCCCGGACGCACCGCCGCCTGCCGCGCCCCCCCCGCAAGGCCAGCCCGCCGCCCCGCAAGCCGCCGCGCAACCCGCCGCACCCGACAAACCCGAAGGCGCCGGTGGCGATGACGCCTCGGCGCGGTTCTCGCTGCTGGAGCTCGACTAAGTGTCGTCGGTCGCGCGCCGCTATTACGAGCGCGGCAGGCAAGCACTCGACACCGGCGATCTGCAGACCGCGCAGGAGTCGCTCGGCGCCGCTCTCGAGCTCGCACCGGGTTTCGGCAATGCACGCGTCGCTTACGCGGTCGCACTCGCGAAGGCCGGTGATTGCCCGCGCGCTGCGGCGATCTTGCGCGCCGGTCTTCCACGCGCGAGCTCGCGGATCTCGGCCGCCGCCATGTACGCGACGCTCGGCGACGTGCTCACGCTCGGCGGAGACTTCTTTGGCGCCGAGGACGCCTTCGGCAGCGCGGGTCAGACTCCCGGGTTCGAGGCGCGGGTCGCATCGGGGCTCGCGCGCGTGCATGCGCGGCTCGGTCGATATCGCGAGATGGCCGAGGCATTGCGCCGCGCGGCGACGACGCGCTGAGCAACAGCTACGGGGGCATCGACCGGTGACCGGCGCGTTCTAATATCGCTGCATCTGCTGCGGGTACGCATGCGCCGGGACCCAGAGCGGATCGACGAACGTCTGCGCGAGCACGACGGTGATGTTGTCGGTACCGCCGTTGTTGTTCGCGGCGCGGATCAGGTTCTCGGCGACTACTTCGATCGAATCGCCGGACGTCATGATCTCGCGGATCATCCAGTCGTCGACGAGATCGCTGAGGCCGTCGCAGCAGAGCAGGAAGATGTCGTTGTGCTCGGGCGGTATCGCGTTGTGCTCGATCTCGACGCTCGCATCGAGGCCGACCGCGCGAATGATCACGTTCGAGGTCGCCGGTCCAAGTGTGCCGACGAGGTCCGGCCGATCTTGATACAGGTTGCGCAGCGAGTGGTCGCGTGTCAGTTGCTGCAACATCCCGTTGCGCAACAGATACGCGCGCGAGTCACCGCAGTGGCAGATATGGACGAGTCCTTCTTCGAACCGGATGCCGACGGCCGTGGTCCCCATCCCGTGACACGCCGGATCGGTCAGCGAGCGCTGGAACACGGCGGCGTTGGCGGCTTTCATCGCCGCCACGAGTGGATCTTGGCCCGCCGCCGGCGGCGGATCGCCGGTCTTGAGCGAATGGACGATCGTGCGGATCGCGATGTCGGACGCGACCTGGCCGGACGCGTGACCACCCATGCCGTCGCACACGACGTACACGCCGAGAAAATCGTCGTAGTACATCGCGTCTTCGTTCTGCGTGCGCTGGGCACCAACGTCGGTGCGTCCGACGGCTCGCAGCAGGAAGCGCTCGACAGGGACCGGACGAGGGTCTGTCATCTGGGGCTCCCAGTTGCGCGCGAGCATACGACCACCGTTCGTACTACGCGGCACAGGCTGCCTAGCTTCCTCATTCTTGGACCGTGCGGTTCGCGAGGGGCATCGAGGCAAAAAGCGCCGGCCACGGCTTGCGGCGCTCGGCGCGAGCTTCGTCCCAGAGAGCCGCGGCATCGTGGCGCGGGAGGCGGTCGAGCGCCGGTAGCCGGAACGACATCGCCATCGCTGCCGCGACCTCCGCGACGATGTCGTAGCGCTGCGCGGCCGCGTTATCGACGAGCTCGAACGTCTTCTCGAAGTCGGTTTCGGCGCGATGGAGGTCGCGGAGGAGCGCCTGCGGCGTGCACTCTTTGAGCTCGTCTTCGAGATCGGTCGGGCGTTCGCGCTCGCGCGGCTCGGCGATCTTGTGGTGGCTCTCGGCCATCGCGTAGTCGAACAGCGGCATGTCCGGATCGAGCCGCACGTCGATCATCATCGCGAACTTGAGCAAGCTCTCCGGGTTGTCTTCAGTGCGGTGGCGGATCGAGGCGAGCAATTTCGGATCGACCTCCGCGATCGCCTTGTCGCGACGCTCGCGCGCGGCAAGCATGTCCGGATCGTCGGGCGCGACCGGTTGTTCGGCGAGCTGTTCGAACGATGGAAGACCGAACCACTTCTCGAGCTCGCGCGCCGTGGCCGCGTCGACAGCCGCGGACAACGAACGGCCCGCGAGCAGGTCTTTGACCTTCGGTTCGTCGTCGTTGGGTGCCATGGGGAGGGGCGAGGTGAAGGGGCGAGGTGAGCGATTAGCGCGCCAGAACAATCATGAGAGTTGCAGCACGATCACGTAGCCGAGGACGCCGACGGCGATGCCCGCGGCGAGACAGATGATCCAGTACAGCGTCGACGCGCCTTGGTGGATCGTTCCGGTCGATGGGCCGCTCGCCGCTTGCACCGCTTGTCCCGTGCGCGCGACCGAGACCACGCCGTCGCTCGGCTGCAGCATCATCGTCTTTTGCGGTCCGCTCGACGGTGCACCCTGCTGCTGCGGCGGTTGATAACCACCGGGATTTTGTGCGCCCGGGTAACCGCCTCCGGGTGGCTGCTGGCCCGGATAACCACCGGCCGGTGGCTGCTGATATCCGGCGCCCGGCGGAGGGAACCCGCCCGGACCTTGCGGCGGAAATCCTCCGGGCGTGCCCTGAGGCACCATCTGGCCGCCGATGATCGCGGGTGCCATGCCGGCGACGATCGTCTTTTGCGACGCCGCGCCCGCAGTGAATCCACCCGGGCCCTGCGGCCCTCCGGGGTTCTGCATGCCGGGATTCTGCATTCCCGGATTTTGCGTGCCCGGATTCTGCATCCCCGCGTTCGGCATGCCCTGCGCGAACGGGCTCGGCTGCGCGATCATCGTCTTGGCTTGCGGCGCCGATTGGAAGTTGCCCCCGGGCGGCTGCGCGATGCCGCTCATCGGCTGCCCTTGGCCCATCGGAGCTTGGCCCATCGCATTTGGGTTCGGCGCGATCATCGTGCGCGGCACACCGCCGCCGCCGACCGAGACGCTGCCGGAGTTGAGCTCCGCGAACACCTGCTGCGCGGCCTGCATCATCTCGCCCGCGGATTGATAACGGCGAGCCGCTTCCTTCTCGAGCGCGCGGCGCACGACGTTCTGCACCGAATACGGGATCGACTGCGGCATCGGCGGAATCTGCCCCTGCAGGTGCATCTGGATCACCGTCATCGGGTTCTCGTCGTTGTACGGGACCGTGCCGACGAGCATCTCGTACGCGAGGATGCCGAGCGCGTACAGATCGCTGCGTGCGTCGAGCGGTAGGCCGCGGCCTTGCTCCGGCGACATGTACTGCGGCGTTCCGAACACGACGCCGGCTTGCGTCTTCATCCGATCGCCCTCGAGGAGCTTCGCGACCGAGAAGTCGAGCAGCTTCACGAAGTCGGGCGAGCCCGCCATGTTCAGGAGGAACACGTTGTCGGGCTTGATGTCGCGATGGATGATGCCGATCGAGTGCGCCTCGGCGAGCGACGCGCAGCACTGGATCAGGACCTTCATCACGCGCTGCGGTGCCAGCGGACCCTGATCGACGACTTGCCGGAGCGACAGACCGTCGAGGAACTCCATCGTCATGAACAGCCGGCCCTCTTGGGTCTGGCCGAAGTCGAACATGCGAATGGTGTTGGGATGCTGGAGGCGCGAGCACGCCTTCGCTTCGTTGTAGAACCGCTGGACCCAGTTCGGATCCTGGGCCATCTGCGCGTTCAACATCTTGAGCGCGATGATTCGATCGATCGAGATCTGGCGCGCGCGATACACGACGCCCATGCCGCCCTCACCGACGCGCTGCTGGATCTCGTACCGGCCGTCGATGACTTTCCCGACGAAGGGATCGTTACTCACGCATCCTCACTTCGGCGGTGGCGTGAGCTTCACGCGCGGGTTGGCGGAGATCTGGTCGGTCGTCAGGTGGACTTTCCCGACGGTCTCGCGTTTACCGACGCGGATCACGGTGACATCGCCGCCGTCCATCGTCGTGTCGGAATCGCCGCGCAGCACGTGGCCCTTCCAGCCCTTCGAGACGCCCTGATCAGTTCCTGCCGCGATCGTGATGATCACGTCCGAGCCTTGGACTTCGTTCTTGATCACGCGGCCCGTGACCGGATCCGCGGTCGCGTCGTCGCAGTTCGGGTTGTTCTGATCGGGATTCTTGATGTCGCACTTCGGCCACTTCGCCTTCGGGCACTTCTTGACGCGACGATCAGGCGGGTTCGGGCACTCCATCGTTGGCCAGCACGCGGGGTTATTGATGTCGGGTGGCGCGGGGCACTTGCCGGCACAGGCGGGCCATCCCGGAGGTGCACCGGTCTGTGGGCAGACCAGCTTGCAGGCCGGGTTCTTGATATCGAACTGAAACTCGTCGCACGGGACTTCAGCCTCGGGAATGGCGGCGAGCTTCGGCGGCTCGGGAATCTCGACCTTGGTCAGGTCGATCGCCATCGCGCCGTTCACCTCTTTGAAGTTGACCGTCAGCTTGTACTTGCCGGCATCGCCGCGGCCGGCCGCGTACACGCGAATGAAGTACTTGCCCTTCGCGCTGTCGACGGTCGCGGTGCGAACGCGTGACGTGCTGCGCTTCTTACCGGTCTTCTTCGACTGGACGATCGGCGTGTTCCACTCGTCGAACACGTCGAACGCGAGCTGCAAGCCGGGACGTGGTGGCGTCCAGGCGAGCTTGATATCGAGCTGGCCCTGCTTCTTTGCCGGAAGCTCGACGAGCTTCCAGTCGACGCGGTCGCCACCGGGATACGTGACGATGCCGGAGGCCTTGCCTTCGCCATTATCGATGGTGATCGGTTTGGCACCCTTGGACTTTGCGTCCGGGCCACTCGCCAAGTCTTGCGGCACGTTGTGAGCGCACGACAGCGCCACGATCACTGCGGCTCCAAACCCCGCCGATTTCCAGAGCATAACTGTGGTGTTAGCTCAGCCCGGCCTTTTTTACAACGGCTCTGTCTACCTCACCGCCGAGTCAAGAGCACTTGAACCTGGTCAAGCGCCATCTTGACCGCGGCCGCACGGCGATCGCTATGGGCCGAGCGTGACGCTGCCGGCGCCTTTGACTTGATCGGGCGTCGCCGAGACCGTCGCGGTACACGCGCGTTCGTTGCAGGAGCCGAGCGTGAAGCTGCCGGTGGAGACTCCCGTGACCTTGCCCTTCATGCCGACGGCCGCGCCATTCGAGGTCCCACGGCCGATCGTGATCTGGGTGCCGCCGGAGACGACGGACATGCCGATGATCCGCGCGCTCAGCGTGGTCGCCGGTGGTGTCGCGTCTTTCACGACCGGCGGCGTCGTCGGGGTCTTGTGATGGATCGGCTTCGGCGTGGTCGCGACGACGACCGGCTTGTACGTCTTCGGCGTGTCGTCGTTGAGCGGCACCATCGCGAGCGGTGACGGGAACGCGACCTGCGCCGGGAAGTCGCTCTTGCCGACGGACCCGGAGGTCGGCTTCAGCACGGCGTGAAGAATGTAGTCCGCCGTGTCGAGCCGACCCTGCAGGTAGAGATGGATCAAGTAGCGGCCGGGCGCGAGATCGACGAGCGACCGCGTCTTGTTGAGCTCGTGCGCATCTTCCTCTTCGAGGTCCGCCTTGCTGACGACGCGGTATCCCGGATCGAGGACCTCCATCGCGAGATCGAAGTCCTCGTTGACGCCATCGCCGGGTGGAGTGACTTCGAGGCGCAGATCGAGCGCCGCGGGTGTGGTCACGTCGACCGCGAACCACGCAGCGCGCTTCATCGCGAGATAGGACAGGTCACCTTCGGACTTCGCCTCGTTCTTGTCGTCGAACTTGAGCGTCTTCGCCTTTTTCCAAGGCTTGGCCTTATCGCTCTTGTAGCCGTTGTGCTCGGGTACCTGAACGCCGCCGCACGCCACGAGGAGGATGCACAAAATGCTGAGCCGTCCCATCGCGCGGAACGATACCACGGGCTTGCCAGCGTTCGAGCGTGGTGGCATCCATCCGCAGTGGTGCGTGTCTTGATCGTCTTCGTGCTCGCGGTTGGCTGCGGCAATCCCGCGAGCGGCTCCGCCGACGGGCCGACCGTGTTCCGGCAGATCTGCTCGTCGTGCCACGGTGACGCCGGCAAGCCACCCGAGGCGATGGTCGCGCGACTCGCCGTTCGCGATCTGACCGCGAAGGAGTTCCGTGACCGCGCGACGCCGGCGCTCGTCGAGGCGCAGGTTCGTAACGGATCGAAGAACAAGCTGATGCCCGCGTTCGTCGGCGCGCTCACCGACGATCAGATCAAAGCGGTGTCGGCGTACGTGGCGTCGCCGACGTTTCCGCAGTCGCGCTGACGCTGACCCCGAAGCTGCGTGCCAACGCTGTTGATCTGCCGGCCGGGACGAGACCGGGCGACAGAGTTCACGGTGTCGGCGCACGTGGCGTGACCGGCGTTTCCGTAGTCGCGCTCAGGGCTGATCGGCGTGCGAGAGCTCGCCACTCGCGATCTCGTCGAGGACCGACGGATCGGTCTCGGTCACGCGCTGCGAATCGAGAGCGGCGCGCGCGATCGGGCTGTCGATCTGCGCGAGTGCCCAGGCCGCGTGAAGCCGGACGAGCGCGCTCGGGCGGCCTAGCAGCGAGACGAGCGCGGGAATCGCATCGGACGAGCGCGTGT
>JAQBQF010000303.1 GCA_028287115.1 Myxococcales bacterium | reverse complement strand
CCCGACGCGGACCTCTGCAAGGAAGGCTTCTTCGTCTGTCAGAACGGCATGACGGTGTGCAGCGACAATACCGGCAACAACGTCGAGGTCTGCAACGCCATCGACGACAACTGCAATGGTCAAATCGACGAAGGCAATCCCGGCGGCGGCGGCACCTGCGGTAGCTCGATCGGTGTCTGCACCCCCGGCACGTTCCAGTGCCAGATGGGAATGCTCAACTGCGTCGGCGGCAACCAAGGCGGCCCCGAGATGTGCAACGGCCTCGACGACAACTGCAACGGTGTCGTCGACGACATGCCGGTCGACGTCGGTCAGCAATGCGGCGCGACCAATGTCGGCGAGTGCGATTACGGTCAAACGATCTGCGTGACCGGCAGCTTGCAGTGTGCCGGCGCGATCGGTCCGTCGCCGGAGAAGTGCAACGGGCTCGACGACAACTGCAACGGCGTGACGGATGAAAACCCCGTCGATGCAGGCCAGCCGTGCGGTAGCTCGATCGGTGCGTGTACCCCCGGTGTGTTCGTATGCACCGCGGGCATGCTGATGTGCAGCGGTGGAACCGGCCCGACGGCCGAGGTGTGTAACGGCATCGACGACGATTGTGACGGCACCGTCGACGAACAGGTTCCCGGCGAAGGCGTTGCGTGCGGCGCGATGGGCGGTTGCCAGACGGGCATGACCAAGTGCATCGCCGGCACGATGCAGTGTGTCGGTGGCGCGACGGCGGGCACCGAGATCTGCAACGGGCTCGACGACGACTGCGATGGACTCATCGATGAAGGCCCGCTGTGCAACGGCGGCGTCTGCGACAACGGCCAATGCGCGGCGCCGTGCGTGATGAGCGAGTTCCCGTGTCCGCAAGGCCAGAAGTGCGACGCCAACAATTTCTGCGTCACCGATCCGTGCTTCAACGTGACGTGCCCCAACGACATGATGGGCAACCTGCAGACCTGCAACAACGGTAGTTGCGAGGCGCTGTGCTTGACGCAGACCTGCCCCGCGAACCTCGTCTGCCGCGGCACCGATGGCGCGTGCGTCCCCGACGAGTGCGAGTACCTGCCGAAGTGCAGCGTCAACGAGCTCTGCATCAACCACACGTGCGTCGCCGATCCGTGTCGCGGGATGACCTGCGATACCGGTTCGTTCTGCCGCGCAGGTGGCTGCGTCAAGAGCTGCAACGGCGTCGAGTGCTCGGTCGGCCAGGCTTGCGTCGACGGAAATTGCACGCCGACGGGTTGTCCGATCGACTGTCTGTCGCCGGAAGTCTGTAACCCCGATACCGGCCAGTGCATGCCAAGCCTGTGCCCGGGCATCGTGTGTCCTGCGACGCAGGTGTGTAATCCGGTCAACGGCCAATGCATCCCTGACCCGTGTCAGGGCGTGACGTGTCCGGACATGCAGACCTGCTCGATGGGTCAGTGCGGAACGGCGCGCGGTAACGGCGTCCACGTGACGGTCGGCGGCGGCGGATGTGCAGTCGGCAGCAACGATCCGTCGCTCCTCTTGGGCGTGATCGCACTCGGTCTCCTGCTGCGGCGCCGGCGCTCGATGTTGCCGGCGGTCCTCGCCGCGTTGATCTCGCTGACGGGCTGCAACATCAACGAGTACTGCCTCAACTGCGAGGTCCCAGGCAAAGACGGCGGTATGGGTTCGGGCGACGGCGGGATGGGGAGCGGAGACGGTGGCCTGCAATGCGATCCGATGCAGATCCATCCCGAGCTGTGCAACCACGCAGATGACGACTGCGACGGGTTCGTTGACGAGACGTTCGATCTGCAGACCGATCCGAACAACTGCGGCGCGTGCGGTATCGTGTGCACCAAGGCCGGCGCACAGACCCAGTGCGTCGCGGGTGCGTGCACGATCACCGCGTGCTTTCCGGGGTACTTCGACAAGAACAACGACATCACCGGTCCGTACAACCAGTCCGACGGTTGCGAGTACATGTGCTTCCAGAGCAATGGCGGTGTCGAGGCGTGCGACGGCATCGACAACAACTGCAACGGCATGACCGACGAGGGCTTCAACCTGACGACCGACGTCAACAACTGCGGCATGTGCAACCACGTCTGCCAGTTCTTCAAGGCGACCCCGCACTGCACGGCCATGACCTGCGGGTTCAATCCAGCGACCGACTGCGCGCCCGGCTATCGCGACATCAACAACACGCAGGCCGATGGCTGCGAATATCAGTGCAGCCCGACGAACGGCGGCGTCGAGGCGTGCGATCTCGTCGACAACAACTGCAACGGCATGGTCGACGAAGGCTTCAACTTCCAGACCGACGTCAACAACTGCGGCCGCTGCGGGCTCGTGTGTCAGTTCGCCCATGCGACGCCGCACTGCACGAACATGGCGTGCGGCTTCAACGGCGCGACCGACTGCGCGCCGGGCTTCTACGACATCGATGGCAAGCAGATCAACGGCTGCGAATACGCGTGCACCAAGACCAACGGTGGCGTCGAGATCTGCGACGGCAAAGACAACGATTGCAACGGCGTTGCCGACGACAATCCGACCGATGCCGGAGGCGCTTGTGCGTCGACCTCGCCGCCGAAGGGCGCCTGTGTCGCGAACGGCGTGAAGACCTGCTCGAACGGTGCGCTGATCTGCAGCGGCGCGACGCAGCCGGTCACCGAGACGTGCAACAACATCGACGACAACTGCAACGGCCCGATCGATGACAGCGTCACGCAGGCCTGTTACACCGGCCCGAACGGCACCAGCGGCGTCGGCGTCTGCCACGGCGGCAACGCGACATGCACGGCCGGTACGTTCGGCGCGTGCGCGGGGCAGGTCACGCCAACTGCCGAGCAGTGCAACAACCTCGACGATAACTGCAACGGCATGATCGATGACGGTCCCGGCGGGATGCCGATCACGAGGACTTGCTACAACGGACTACCGGCAACGACCCTGAACGTCGGTACGTGCAAAGGCGGAACTGCGACGTGCGCGTTCGGTGCGTTTGGTTCGTGTGTCGGAGAAGTCGATCCGAAGCCGGACGTCTGCGGCGACAACCTCGACACCGACTGCGACGGCCTCAACGACACGCAAGAAGGCTGCCTCGTGCTCGATGCGGAACAACGGATCGATGCACCGGGCGGCGGCTTGGGCACGGCGGCGGGCGCCCAACATTCCTACGACCTCGTGATGGCCTCCGGCGGTTTCCCGTTCGGTACCAACGTCTATGCGGCGTGGAGCGAGCTCGTCGGCACGACGACCGAGGTCTACTTCCGTAGTTCGACGAACGGTGGAGTGACCTGGGGCAACATCATCAACGTGACCTCGAGCCAGGCGCTCACGTCGGTCAAGCCGATGCTCGCGGTCGCGCCTGCGGCGATGATGGGCGGATCGGATCGCATCATCGTCGCGTACCAGACCGTCGCGGGCGGTGTGCGTGACATCCGGGTCCAGGTCTCGACGGACAGCGGACAGACGTTCGGTAATCCGACCACGAACCTCGACGGCGCCGGCGACTCGTTCCACCACGTCGTCGCGATTCGCGGGTTGACGGTCGTCGTGGCCTGGGAAAAGCTCGATACCACGACGCTCAATCGCGATATCGAGAGCCGGACCTCCACCGACGGCGGCGTGACGTTCGCTGCCGAGATCAAGGTCAACGTCGGCAGCGGCGCGACGCGCTTCGCGGGTCGCCCGCAAGTGGGAATCACCGGGGCTGGTGGGGTGGTCTGGGCCTGGCGCGAGCAACGTGCCGGCTCGAGCCGCGACATCTTCGCCGCCGCGGTCGCGACCGCGACGAGCGCCCCGGCCGCCGACATCCGGATCGATGGTGACACCTTGGATCAACGGGAGAGTGACTTCCCGGTGATGATCGTCCAGGGGACGAGCGCGTATCTCGTCTGGCAAGACGTCTCGACGGTCGCCGGTGGCGGCGCCGACGCGATGTTCGCGCGCTCGACGAACAATGGCGTGAGCTGGGGCGCCGAGCGGATCATCGATGATCCGGTCTCGGAGGTGTCGTCGTCGTTCACGCCGACGCTCGCGCTCGATCCGAAGACCAGCGTCGCGACCGATGACGTGGTCGCGATCGCCTGGGAAGATCGTCGCCAGGGCACGCAGATCTTCACCTCCGTCTCGGTCGACGGCGGGGCGACCTTCGGGACGCCGACCCGCGCCTCCAACGAGGTCGGTGCTCCGATCAACGGGACGACGAGCGTTCCCCAGATCGCTGCCGCCGGAAGCGGCGTGCTCGCGGTCACGTATCAGAACGCCCAGACGGGCGCTCAGTCTCACGTGTTCGTGGCCACGTCGATCGATAGCGGCGCGACGTGGACGTACACGCAGGCGCAGCTCGACACGAATGTCGGGCCGGCGATCAATCCTCGCGTCGTCGGTAGCATCGTTGCAACGAAGCCGGCGGCGGTCATCGGCTGGGTCGATTTCCGCACCGGCACGCACGTCAACGGTGACATCTACGGCGCCGTGAGTCATCAATAGCGGAACGTGCCCCGATGTCCGCGCTGCCTGCTGCAGCACTGCCTGTGCGCCGAGATTCCTACGGTGGAATGCCGGACGCGGGTCGTGATCGTGCGGCACCACCTCGAGAAGTGGCGGTCGTCGAACTCGGGGAGACTCGCGCACCTCGCGCTTCCCAATAGCGAGCTCGTGGATCACGGGGGCGCTCCGGGACCGGCCGTGTTGCCACCGCTCGAAGGTGCGTGGCTGCTCTATCCGGAGGGGCCGGAGACGACCGTGTTGCCAGACCCTCCGCCCAAACAGCTCGTCGTGCTCGACGCGACGTGGTCGCAAGCGCGGCGAATGTTTCGCAAGATCTCCGCGCTGCGCGGGCTGCCGATCCTCCGACTCGCCGACGCGCCGATGCCGGCCGCGAGACTACGTGAATCGCCCGGGCCGGGGCGGGTCTCGACGATCGAGGCGATCGCTCGCGCGCTGCGACTCCTCGAAGGCGAGGATCCGGCGGCGCAACTCGAACGGCTGTTCGACCTCGCAGTCAAGCGGTCGCGCCAAACAGGTCGGCTCGGCGCTGTATTACGCGTTTCCTAACCATTCCAATCGATTGCTAACGGCACTAAGCTCGAAACGTAGTGAGCTCGTCGCCTAAGGGTCGCGCCGGGATCCCGATCTCGGTGAAGCTCGTGCTCACGACTTCGGTCGTGGTCGCGGTTGCTGTCGGTGCGACCGCGCTATTTAGCCAACGCACGATCGACGCGCTGACCGCGTCGCAGATCGAGATCAGGCGCGAGACCGGCGAGAAGTCGATCACGCGTGAGTCCGAGCTCGTCGTTCAGGCGGTGACCAATGCCGTGGCGCTGCCGCTCGCGCAATCGACCTACCCCGACATCAAACCGGTCCTCGACGCGGCGATGAACGGCGCCAAGCGCGTCGAGTGGTTGGTCGTGACCGACGACACCGGGCAGGTCGTCCAGGCGACTGGCGCAGCGCCCGCGGCGCCGAGGCTCGCCGAGCTCGAGCGTTCACTGGCGGATGGTCTCAAGTCCGGCGACGTCGTTCATGCGCGTGCAGGAACCGGCGCGAGCTGGGTCTACGGCGCACCCGTCAAGCTCGGCGAACGTACGGTCGGCGCGCTCCGGATCGGCGTGACCACGGCGGGCCTCGACGCCGAGCTTGCGAAGTCGCTCGCCGACGCCCGCGCGCGCGCGCGCGAATCGCAGAAGCGCGTGTGGATCACGGCGCTCTTGGTGCTCGCGGTCGGCGTGCTGATCGCCGGCCTGCTCGGGTTCCAGCTCGCCCGCCCGATCAAGGTCCTCACCGTGCAGGCGAATCGGATCGCCGCGGGCGATCTCGGCAGTCGCGTTGCCGAGAATCGGCGCGACGAGCTCGGTGTGCTCGCGCGGACGTTCAACTTCATGTCCGACGCGATCACGCAGCTCCTCGTCGATCAGAAACAAAAGGCCTCGCTCGAGAAAGAGATGGAGCTCGCGCGCCAGGTCCAGCAGGCGATGTTGCCTCCGACGCTGCTCGATCAACACGGCGCGCTCAAGGTCGTCGGGTATTGCCAGCCGGCGTCGCAGTGCGGCGGCGATTGGTGGTCGTACCGCAAGCTCGCGAATGGGCGGATGCTGCTCGTCCTCGGAGACGCGACCGGGCACGGCCTGCACTCTGCGATGATCGCGGCGACCGCGCGAGGTGCCGTCGAGGCGCTCGCAGCGATCGACGAAAAGCTGCTGACGCCCGAGCAGGTGCTCAAGGCGATCGATCAGGCGATCCGCATGGTCGGCGAGCACAACGTGCTGATGACCGCGTTCGCGGCGGTGTTCGATTCGATCGCCGGAACGCTGCACTACGCGAACGCCGGCCAGAACTTTCCATACGTGATGAAGCTCGGCGCGACCCGGATTCTCGAGAGCGCGAGCATCATCGCCGCGAGCGGCAATCCGCTCGGCGATCGCAACATCGCGGTCGAGATCCGGCGCGGATCGGTCCAGCTCCAGCCCGGTGATCTCTTCGTTTGCTTCACCGATGGCGTCGTCGAGCGTGCGAACCCCGCGGGCAAGCTGTTCGGGGATCGCAGGCTGCGTAGCGCGCTAACCGGGCAATCGGTCGCGGACGGTCCGGCGCTCGTACAGCTTCGCGATCGGGTGATCGCCGCGCTCGAGACGCACTCCGAAGGTGCCGTCGCCGATGACGACATCACGTTCGTGCTGTGCCAGTACGATCCTCCGGCGCGCGACTCTGCGTCGGGAATCGATCGCCGTGGGGGACGAGGCGCGGCATGAAGCTGGTCGTGGCCGTGTCACTCGGCCTGTTCGCCGCGGGGGCACCGCTTGCACGAGCCGAAGAGCCGCCCGCCGCCGTCGACGTCGCGGATCTCCCGCCGCTTCCGGCTACAAGCGAAGAGACGACGACCACCGCGACCGTGCTCGCGGCATCTTCAGCCGAAGAGGACGTCGTCGTCGGTGCCGCGAAACGCGAGCAGAGCCTCGGCAATGTCGCGTCGGCCGTGACGGTCGTTTCGAGCGACCGGATCAAGCGGTTTGGCTATCGCACCGTCGGTGAAGCGGTCTCGGCAGTCGCGGGCACGTATCTCGAGGACGACCGCATCGTGCCGTCGCTCGGCATCCGCGGGATGAACGTCCTCGGCGACTTCAACACGCGCATCCTGGTGCTCGTCGACGGCGCGACCGTCAACGAGGCGTGGGGATCGTTCGCCGGGGTCGGCTTCGACACGTTCGTCTCGATCGATGACGTCTTGAGGATCGAAGTCATCCGAGGACCCGTCTCGTCGCTGTACGGCGCCAACGCGTTCTTCGGGATCATCAATATCGTGACGCGCAACGCGACCGAGACTCCGCGCGCGTGGGGACGGGTCAGCGTCAACTCGATCTCCGGCGTCGTGTCGACCGCAGGCTTTGCCGCCGGCGATCTGCATCGCCAAGTGCGCGGGACCGCGCAGGCAGTCGGACGCTTCGGCGAGACGTTCGACAATGTCGATGGCATCGGGCCCAAGCTCGCAGGCGACGGCGCCGCGCAGTACAACGCCTCGCTCGTCGGATCCTACGACGGCAGCTTCTTACAGCTCCGCGCGTTTCGGCAGCGTCGTGACTCGCCGTTCGCGCCTTACAACTCCGATCCGACGGTGGCGACGCCGTACTCTCAATACAACACGCTGCTGCTCGTCGAAGGCGGACATACACGCGAGGTGAGCAAGCGGTTGACGGTCGCGGTCCGCGGCTATGCGAACGTTTATCGCTTTAGCGATCACATCATCCAGATCGGTGCGGCACCGTTCGATGACATCGGCGATGGTCGCAGGTACGGCGCGGAGCTCCGTGGTCGTTACGAGCTCGTTGCCGACAAGCTTGGCGTCACGGCCGGTACGGAAGCGAACTACAACCAGACGAACAGCAACGCCTATACCGAGGGCGATCAAGCCTGCGGCCCGATGCACGCGGCTTGCATCCCGAAGAACTTCGACATCGAAGGCGTGTACGCCGAGGCCGATGGTCAACCGACACCATGGCTCGGCTTCACGGCCGGTGCTCGTTACGATCGAAACTCCGTGATCGACACGCGCGTATCACCGCGCGCGGCGTTGTTTCTCGCGAAGCGCGAGAGGTACGGCCTCAAGCTCCTCTACGCGGAAGGCTTCCGGAATCCGAGCGCGTACGAAGCGTTCTTTTACGACAACACCAGCTTCTCGCAGCCGGTCAATCTCAAGGCCGAAACGATCCGCAGCTACGAGGCCGTGCTGTGGGCAAAGCCGTTTCCCGGGTTGTCGACGCGGTTCTCGGGGTTCTACTGGGATGCGCGGGGAATCGTCGAGCAGCTTCCCGATCCGGCGAATCCGGCGCTGCTGCAGTTCAAGAATGTCGGTCGGTTCGTGACGACCGGTGTCGAGGTTGAAGGCAGCTATCGCAATACGAGCGGCTGGTACGCGTTCGGTGGCGGCGCGTTCTCGCACGTCGGCACCGAGGAAGCAGGCGTGTTGCGCTTCGGCTCGGTGCCGAACGCGCCGGCGCTGACCGCCTCGGGAGGAATCTCGACGCCGAAGCTGTTCGGGCATGCACATCTCTCGACCGAGGCCGTCTATATCGGCAGCCGTCCGACGCGCCCCGATACCGATACCGGCGCCGCGTTTCCCGACTCGCCCGGCTGGGTCAGCTGGAACTGGGCGCTGTACGTGCCGAACGTCAAAGGTTTCGACATCACCGCGGGCGTTCGAAACTTGCTCGGCACACGCGACTTGCTCCCGGCGCCCGGCGATTACGATCGAACGAACACCGATCCGGCGACGATGACGACAACCACCACGACGGTCGCGCGGGTCCCCGGAGAAGGGAGGGAGATCTATGTCAAAGCTGGCTACAGCTACTAGCGCGATCGCCCTCGCCATCCTCGCTTTGGTCGGGTCGCCGGCGTTCGCGCAGCGTCCGAATCAAGCCGAGGACGAGAGCGCCGGATTTGTCGCCGAAGGACGCGCGGCGCTTCGCCGCGGCGAGCTTGACGAGGCCGCAAAGTCGCTCGATCAGGCGATCGCTCTCAATCCGCGGCGCGTCGAAGCATACGTGTTGCGATCGGCCGTCTACGCGGCGCGCAAGCAATACAAAGATGGCATCGCGCTGATGCGCAAGGCGCAGTCGCTCGCGCCCACCGACGCCGGGGTGCTGACCGCACTGGGATCGCAGCTGTTCCTGTCCGGAGACATCGAAGCGGGTGTGCCGCTGTTGCAAGGCGTGGTGGCGAAGGAGCCGGCACGCTACGACGCGCAGCTCTTGCTCGGGCACCACTTCCACGATCGCGGGAAGTGGCCCGATGCGATCGCCGCGCTCGAAGCGTACTTCGATCATCGTCCCGCAGAGCTCGGATCCGAGGATCCGGCCCAGCGGATCGATCTCGCGGACGCGTATCTTCGTTACCGGCAGCCCGCGAAGGCGTTGCCGCTGTTCGAAGCCTCGGCGCACGCACGAAAAACCGATCTGCGCGCGAGGATCGGCGTCGCGTGGGCGACCGCGGCGATCGACTGCAAGCGAGCGCGGCCGCTGCTGCGAGACCTCGCACCGATCGGCGACGAGCATCCCGAGGTCTGGCTCGTCGATGGCCAGTGTGCACTCGCACTCGGTGACATCGGCAACGCGCTCGCGCTCGGGCGCAAATATCTCGAGCGCACGCCGAAAGGCAGTGCCGCGGGCCACGCTCTCGTCGGTGAAGCGCAGGCCGCACGCGGCGAGCTCGCAGAGGCCGTGCGCGAGCTCAAACGCGCGCGCGAGCTCGAGCCCGATCGCAGGCGCTGGGCCGTCAGGCTCGCATATGTCACGCGGCGCGCGGGGCAGGCGGGCGAGGCGCTCGCGATTCTCGACACGCTGGGCCCGCCGAGTGCACCGGAGATCGATCCAGATTGGTGGCTCCAGATCGGCGAGGCGTTGCTCGCGCAAGGCAAGGCGAAGGATGCGGCAGCGCGGCTCTCGCCGATCACGGGCCAGCTCGCCGGAAATGCGGAGATTCGCGTCGCGCTCGGAGCCGCGCAGCTCGGTTCGGGCCAAGCAGAGGTCGCCGTCAAGACACTCGACGAGGCCGAAGCGATCCGCGGCTCGACGCGCGGCAAGAAGCTGCTCGCCGAAGCGCTGACCACCGTCGCGGTCGCAAAGCTCGCGAGCAACGACGCCGCCGGCGCGGAGCCGCTGCTCGTTCGCGCCGACAAGCTCGACGGCAACGCGATCGTGTGGCGCGATCTCGGCATCGCGCACCTCTCGCTCGGCAAGCTCGCCGAAGCTTCGGGCGATCTCGATCGCGCGGCGAAGGCGGAGCCGTCGTCGATCACGATCATGCTCGAAGCGCGTGCGCATGCGCTCGCGGGAGATGTCGCGAATGCGCGAGCGCTGTACGAGCGAGCACTGGCGAGTGAGAAAGACAACGCGGTCGAGATCGCGCTCGACTGGTCCGCGACCGAGCTAGCCGGTGGCGATCCCGCGATCGCGGTGACCGCGCTCGAGAAGACGGCGGCCGCAGCCAAGTCCGGTCCGCTCGCCGCGCGTCACAAGGCCGCGCTCGCAAGCGCGCGTCATGCCGCGGGTCTCGCGATGTTGCGCGCCGGCAACGGCGCCAAGGCGGTCGAGCTCCTGCGTGCCTCGGCGGCGATCGATCCGAACCTCGCGACGAAGTGCGATCTCGCGCTCGCGGCGGTCGTCGCGGGCGAACCGAATGCGGCGCTCACGGCGCTCCGCGCAGTGACGGGCCAAACGTGTCCGTTTCCGCCGCCGGCAGATACGCAAGCGGCCGCGATTCTCGTCGCGTTCACCGAAGGGCTGAATCCGAAGCGTGCGGGCAAGGCGCTCGATCGCCTGACCGCGCTGTACGGCAAGTCGACCGGTGCCGCGGCCGCGCTGCTCGGCACGTCGATCCGCGTCGTCGCGCTCAACGCGGCGCAGGACGCGTATCGCAACGGTCAGCTGCCCCAAGCACGCAAATATCTCGCGACCGCGAAGGCCGCCAACGCGCGGATCGGCAACGACGAAGTCGCTCACAACCTCGCGGTCATCGATCTCGCCGACGGCAAGCTCGACGCCGCGATCGCGCAGCTCGATCGCCTCGCGACAAAGCTGCCCGAAGCGCTCGTCAACCTGGGCATCGCGTACGAGCGCAAAGGCGATCACGTCAAGGCGCTCGATGCGTGGCGCCGCGCGCGCAAGGCCGGCGTGCGCTGGAGCCCGCTTCCGGAATGGATCGAAGCCAAAGAGCGGATCTACGGAGACGCGCCATGAGATTCGTAGCCGCGCTGTTCATGCTGATCACGGCGACCGCACATGCGGATAACGTGACCGTCGGGTTGTTCGCACCGAGCGAGCCATTTCCGTCGACGGCTTCCCGCGTCGAGCTCGCATCGCGGCTCGGCGAGCACCTCGGCAAGGCGCTCGGCGCGACCGGCAGCGGCAAGTACTTCGCGCGCGCGAACGACTTCGCATCCGCGGTCAAGAAGGGCGAGGTCAAGATCGCGCTCGTCGACGGCGCCTACCTCGCCGCCACCGGCGGCAACTACACGGTGATCGCGGTCGCGGTGCGGGGCGGCGAATGGACCCACGGTTGGCAGCTCGTCGCACGCGGCGCCGACAAGATCAGCGCGCTCAAAGGCAAGCGCGTGCTCGTGCCCTCGATCGGCGGACGTGAAACGGACTTCGTGCTCAACGCGCTGCTCGGTGGCGAAGTCGGCCGCGACTTCTT
The DNA here is from genome assembly GCA_028287115.1 of Myxococcales bacterium. Classification (GTDB taxonomy): domain Bacteria; phylum Myxococcota_A; class Polyangia; order Haliangiales; family Haliangiaceae; genus JABFXX01. Next base: position 1,005 of record JAQBQF010000303.1, on the reverse strand, counting down.
CGGCAAGATCGAGCCAGCTCCGGACACGGCGTCCGCGCTCGCGGCGCTCGGCCTCGGCAAAGCCGACGCGGCGATCGTGCCGGCCGGTGCCGAGCTGCCATCGGGAACGTCGTCCGTGTTGTCGTTGCCATCCATTCCGGGTGCGGTACTGGTGGCCTACGGAACCGTCGACCAAGCCAAGCTCGCCGCCGCGGCCATCGCCTTCAAAGGCGACGCGATCGTCACCGGCTTCCGCGCCGGCGACGCCGAAGCCATCCGCTCCGTCGCTCGTCGCTTCTCACCGCCGGTCAAACGCGGCCCGCTCGCCGTGCCCGCCGTTCGCCTGCTCGTCGGCGACCTTGTCGAAGGCCGCACGTTCACGCTCGAGCGAACGCCAGCGACGGCATTCGCGGTCGGGCCCGATCGGCACTGACCTCGTGAGCTCGCATGACCCGGCGATGCTTGTGCGTAGGCTTACGGGCGATCGTTGGAGCGGTGTACTCGATGACGGATGAAGCATCGACAGTGCATCGCCGGCCGACTTGAACTGAAGATCGATCGTCTTGATGCACAAACGTGGACGATACTCATGCTCGACTGTGACGGAGAACAGCATCTCGCGATCGGCGGCGGCGCAGGTCTGCATGTCGTGTACGCAACCTTCAAGAGTTTTGGACGCTGCTGCGGCCTTCGCCCTCTACCGGCACCGTGATGTTGACTGCCGGAGGGCAGGCCGGCAATTACCCAGCATCACAGGTTGTCGATACGGAACAGGCCCGCGCGGCGGCACAGCATCTTCTAAAAACGGGCGAACTTGATCCAGCTCAGCAGTGGGAGCAGGGGTAAATCGACGGAGACTCATGGCCGTGCGTCCTGAAGTGCAGCGCTTGATCGACCTCGGCCCATTTCCGGCCTCTGCGGAGGCCGAGGAATCTGACATCGAGCGCAGAGCCACGATTCTGACGAGCATCGTGCGACCGGCAAGCCGGGAAGAAGCAATGGCTCTCCTGTCCTGCTTTGGTCCTG
>JAQBQF010000294.1 GCA_028287115.1 Myxococcales bacterium | reverse complement strand
CGGCGCGTCTTGATTCCCTGCGGCAGGGTCTCGGTGTTGCCGTGCATCGGATCGCACACCCACAACACGGAGCGTCCCGCCGTGCGCACCGCTTCGACGAGCGGCGGCAACTTGGTCTGAACTTTGTCCGCGCCCATCCGGTGGATCAGCGTGATCCGACCCGGCTCGCTGCTCGGATCGAGGACATCGAGCAGGCCGAGCAGCCACTCGATCGTCATCGCCGGGCCGACCTTGATGCCGATCGGATTGCGAATGCCGCGGAAGAACTCGACGTGCGCACCCTCGAGCTGCGCGGTTCGCATCCCGATCCACGGGAAGTGTGTCGACAGGTTGTAGTGACCGCTGCGACGCGGGACCCGCCGCGTCTGCGCTTGTTCGTACGGCAACGCGAGCGCTTCGTGGCTCGTATAGATATCGACGCGACGGAGCACTTCGTTCTCGACGCCGGTGATCGCGCTGACAAAATCGAGAGACTCGCGGATCGACTCGACGATCTTCTCGTACTGCTCGGCGTTCGGCGTGCCCTTCGCGAACGACACGTCCCAGTATTCGGGGTGGTGCAAGTCGGCGAAACCGCCATCGGTCAGGGCTCGGATGAAGTTGAGCGTCAGCGCGGCGCGCTCGTACGCCCGCAACATCAGCACGGGATCGGGCTCGCGATCCGCCGCGGTGAAAGCATCGCGGTTGATGATGTCGCCGCGATACGCGGGGAGCGTGACGGCGCCGCGGGTCTCGTTATCGGCGGAGCGCGGCTTGGCGTACTGGCCCGCGATCCGGCCGATCCGGATCACCGGCTTGCGCGTGCCATGGACGAGCACGAGGCTCATCTGCAGCAGGATCTTGAGCTTCGCCGCGATCGGCTCGGATCGACAATCATCGAAGCTCTCGGCGCAGTCGCCGCCCTGCAAGAGAAACGCCTCGCCACGCGCGGCACGCGCCAGGTCATTGCGCAGCGCTTCGACCTCCCACGAGGTCACGAGCGGCGGCAGCGTTCGCATCTCCTCGAGCACGCGCTCGAGCGCAGCGACGTCGCTGTATGCGACCTGTTGCGCGGCGGGACGATCTTGCCAGCTCGTGGGCGTCCATCCGATCGCGGGTTGCGAGTCGCGGTTCGTCATCTCAGTCGGGCTCCGGTGCTGGTTTACCGCCGCACTCGACGGGCCGCTTGCCCTCGTAGTCGAGACGTTTCGTCTTGGGTCCGAACAGCTTGGCGGGATCGATCGTGCCCTTGGTCTTGCGGAGGACGTCGGCGATCGCCTCTCGAATGATCGTGTCGGTCAGCTTGATCGCGCCGTCGGGCAGCTTGCCGAGCACGCCGTCGCCGCCGGAGGCGAGGAAGTCGCTGGTGACGACCCTGTATTGCTTGTCGTCTTCGAGCGGCTTGCCGCCGACCTTGATTTCGACCTCGAGCCGATCCGCTTTGCAGCGAGCCTTCGCTGCGATACCCGACCACGAAAAGATGCCGCCGCCGCGCTGCAGATTCTTGGTGACGAGGCGGCGGATCTGTTTGCCGGATGCCTCGACGAGCGCGAACCGATTATCGAACGGCATCGCTGCGAACAGTTGCCCGTAGGTCAGCTCTCCTCCCGGCAGATCCTGGCGCAAGCCGCCGCCGTTGGTCAGGGCGATGTCCGCCTCGGGCCGCGCTTGCCGCATCAAGTCGGTGAGAAGGTTCCCCTCCGCCGATTCAGTGCCGTACGCCTTGGTGATCGTGCTCGATAACACGACGCCGAGCTTTTCATGCCGGCGCGTTTCGGATCGCGCGAGGGCGTCGTCGATGATCTTCTGAACGGCCGCGTCGGCGACGACGGGCTTGCCTTCGTAGCTATCGGGATGACAATCGGCAAGCGCGACCGGATTGCGATCTTTATCGAGCGGGCAGATCAGCTGCGGCTTGTGAATCGTCATTGCGGTGACATGGGCATCGGTGATGCGCAGATCGACGCGACCGAACGCGCGCCCCGACGAGTACGACTCGATCACGGCGACGCCGTCGATCCGGTGTGCGATCGCCGCGTGCGTGTGGCCCGCGACGAACACGTCGACAAGTCCCTTCGGCAGCTCGTCGAGCACCTTGAACAGCTCCTCGCCGCGATCGCACGACGACGTGTCGTTCGGATGATCGAGGTCGGTGCACGAGCTGCCCATGTGAGCGGCGACGACGATCACCTGTGCGCCGCGATCGCGCAGGGCCTTGGCCTCTCTCGCGATCGCTTGCGCATCGGGCGTCATCCGCAGTCCGACGAAGTTCGCGGGCATCGTCGTGGTTGGCGTGTCTTGCGTGCTGGCACCGACGATGCCGACCGCGATGCCGGCGACCTGGACGATCACGGAGGCAGGCCACAGAGTCGCAGAGCCGGTCTTGTCATCGACGATGTTCGAGACCAGGAATGGAAACTTCGCTTCGTGCATCCGCGCTTTGAGGGCGCCGCGCGGATCGTCATCCGCGGTCTTTGCCGTGACCGCGGGCCCTACCGGTCCGTAGTCGAGCTCGTGGTTGCCGAGCGCGGATGCGGCATATCCCATCGCGTTATAGGCAAGCACGACATCGGCGCCCTCGGCGGCGTTCGATTCGAGCGTGCCCTGAAACAGATCGCCGGCGTCGACCAGCAACATGCCGCCGCCGTCGGCCGCGCGCGCAGCACGAATGTTATCGACGAAGCCCGCGAGTAGCGGCAGCCGATCCATGGCGCCGTGGAGATCGTTGGTACCGATGATCGTCAGCGTGCGCTCGCGGCTTGGCGCCGACACGACGGCGGTGGGATGCGCGCGCTCCGGCGGGTGCGAGCAAGCGATCGCAAACGCGGCGAGCACCACGGCCGATTTCATGGCGCGACCATACTATGCGTATGCGTGAAGGGATCTGGCTGTGCGCCGCCATCGGTGACTTCCGGTTCGCCGTCGGGCTCGTCATCGCCGGCGAGCTGCTCGAGGGCTCCGGACGTTCGGGAAAGCTCGTGCTCGCGATCGGGGGTGATCGGCTCGCCTCGCACGGCCGCCGTCGCGGCATCGAGAGCAAGCTCGTAAGACGTCGTACCGTCGGCGGTCAGGTCGACGAATGCCGCGCCGCCTCCCGACAGCTTGCACGCGATTCGCTCGTCGGCTCGCGCGCGTAGGAGCGCGGGGCCGCAGGTCACGATCTGGGAGACTCCGAGGTCCGCCAGCAGCCCGTCGATATGCGCGACGACCGGACGGGTGTCGACCACGCGACCTTCGATCCAGAAATCCCAGCCCGGTCGCGCGCGCTTGACCGAGATCGGCAGCCTCGCGCCACCTCCGGTCGCCGCACAGTCAAACGGCATGCCGGCGATGAACCCACATCGCACGGTCATCGCGATCGCGAAGCGCTCGGTGAGCGCACGCGATGCTTCGATCTCGACCCGCGAGAGCCGATGGAGATCATGCGCCTCCGGCGTGCCACATGCCGCGTGCGCGAGGCCGGTGATGATCACGAGGGCACGCCACACAACCTCTCGTAACACGGGCAGAAGTTCCCCACGCCAACCGGGTGATCCTGATGAATAAACCGGGGTAAATTGCGTCCCACGTTTGGTCCAGGAGGAACGATGCGTTCTCATCTATTTCGATGGCTTGTAACGACGGGTCTCGCGGGTGCAACCCTGCTGACCGTTCCAACGATCGCTTCCGCAGAGCCGCGAGAGCGCGATCACCGGCGCGGTGGTGATGACCGTGACCGCGATCGTGATCACGACCGTGACCACGACCGCGACCGCGACCACGACCACGATGAAGGTCCTCGCGAGGCGCCACCGGCTCCGCGTGACGAGCGCGCAGGAAATCGCGCCGGCTTTGTCTGGGTGACCGGCCACTGGGATTGGAAGCACCGAAAGTGGGACTGGGTCAACGGCCACTGGGAGCGCGAACGCGCGAACAAGAAGTGGCGCGAAGCCCGGTGGGATCGGCAAGGCGACAAGTGGGTCTACGTCGACGGCGACTGGATGGATTACGACTCGCGCCCGCGCCAAGCACCGCCGACGCCACGCGAAGAGAAGTGGGACAACCGCTCGGGCTTCGTCTGGGTGAAGGGGCGCTGGGACTGGCGTAACGGCAACTGGGAATGGGTCAACGGACATATGGAGCGCGAGCGCGCCGGCAAGCGCTGGCGCGAAGCGCGCTGGGAGCTGCGCGACGGCGCGTACGTGCTCGTCGATGGTTCGTGGGACGATGCGCCGCGCTATCCGACGGCGCCTCCGCCCTCCCCTCGCGAAGAGCGACCGGGCGAACAACGCCGTGGCTTCGTCTATGTGCGCGGTCGCTGGGACTGGCGCAACGGCGAATGGTCGTGGCTCGACGGTCACTGGGAGCGCGAGCGCGCGAACATGCGCTGGAACGAGGGCCGCTGGGAGCAGAGGAACGGCCAGTGGGTCTGGACCGAAGGTAGCTGGGGCGCGCCGCCGGCATGGCCGCCGCTCGATCAACCGCCGCCGGCAGCACAGCCGGAGACAATTCCGCCACCGCCCGGCCCGTACGCGGCGTGGCGCGCGGGACGTTGGAAATGGGACTTCGGTCGCTATGTGTGGGAGCCTGGCGCGTACACGACGGGGCGACCGGACCAACTCTTCGAACCCGGTTCGTGGGCCCAACGAGGAGATCACTGGATTTGGAACAATAGTGGTTGGGTGCCAAATCCGAACTATCGGGCGCCGCAACCGCCGCCTCCGCCGCCACCACCGTCGGGCCCGCCGGTTCGTGACCATCGCGGCGATCGCAACGATCCGCCACCACCACCGCCACCGCCGTCGAGCGCAGGGCCGACCTCGCCTCCACCACCGCCGCAGGCAGAGAACGTGAGCCCGCGCGGCGGATTCATCTGGGCGCGCGGTCATCACGAGTGGCGCAACAACGCCTACGAGTGGATCCCGGGCCACTGGGAGCGCGAGCGCGCGGGTGCCAGGTGGGTCGAGGGCCGCTGGGAACAGCGCGGCAACGTCTGGGTCTACGTCGCAGGCGGCTGGCAATAGCCAACCGCTTCGTTGAAGACCGCCAAGCGCCGCGCACCTCGCGCGGCGTTTTGGTTTTCGGCAGGCGTTAGAAGTGACGCTCGAGCAGCGGCACGTTGACCTGGACCAGCTGCTGGCCGTGATACGAGTCGGGGATCACGTCCATCGCGGGCAGCTGTAGATCGAGCATGTGGCCGTGGAGGCCGAGCTCGACGTGCGCGTTGACGCGGGCCTTGCCCTCGGCGAACAGCCAGTCGCTATCGAGCCGGAACGTCAGATAGCGGTCATTGCCACCACCGAGACGCAGGCGTGCGCGGTTAGCTCGACCGTTGACGTGCAAGCCGATCATGTCGTGGCTCAGCACGTCCACGTGCGAGCCAACCAAGTTGCCGAGCTCCGTCAGGTGATCGGTGATCTGATCTTCGAGCGAGAGCGCTTGAAACGCGGGGAGTCCCGGCCAGCGCTTGTCGACGGTGATCGAATCGTCCGCGTGTGATCGCGGCGAGACGGCTGCGACGAGCAGCAAGGCGAGCCCACCGCGCACCCTCATCGATCGATTGCCTTCGCCCACCGCGAGCCATTGTCCGCTTCGCGCGGTCGGTGGTCTGTGAGCGCGCGTACCATTGGCGTGCTAAAGCTGCCGCATGAAGTTGCGCCACGCCACCGTGCTCGTCGCGGTGTTGTCTGCGGGGGTGGCCTGCAAGAAGTCCGAGCCAGCCGCACCCCCGACACCTGTCTCGGATGTCACGCCGTCTGGCACTCCGGCTCCCGCTGTCGCGCCGCCGAACCCGGCGGCACAAGACCCATGGCAGAAGACAGCGCCCAAGAAAGACCCGCTGGCGCATCCGCTGTTCTGGTCGATCGAGAAGGACGGCAAGACGACGTATATCCTCGGCACGATGCACCTCGGCGTCGATGCAGAGGCGCGCCTGCCCGCGATCGTGTGGACCAGGCTCGACGAGGCCAAAGCGTTCGCGATGGAGACGGATCTCTCCGACCCCGGGCTCGCGAAGGACATGGCCGAACGCCACGACGGTGGAACGGTCCACAAGGACCTCGGCGACGAATACTGGAAGAAGCTCGAACGCGCACTCACGCCCCCTGTCGCCGATCGGCTCGATCACATGAAGGCGATGGTCCCGGCGACGATCCTGTCGATGCGGGGGCTCCCGGAGACGCCGGCCATGGACGGTGTGCTCGCCGCTCATGCGATGAACGAGCACAAGCAGATCGTGTTCCTCGAGCCGGCGGCCAAGGAAGCCGCGATTCTCGAGAAGTGGATGGACGCGCGCGCACTCAAGGACATGCTCGACGACATCGACGGTGCCGAGAAGCACTCGCAAGACATGCTGGCCGCCTACATCGCAGGCGACGCCACCAAGATCGAGGCGCTGAGCGATGAGGAGCGCGTCGAGTTCACGAAACACGGCCGCTCGACCCAGGAGTACGAGCAGCAGATGAACGAGCTCCTCTACAACCGCAACGCCTCGTGGATCGAGCCGATCGAGAAGCTCCACGGCGCCGGCGGTGGGTTCATCGCGGTCGGGGCAATGCACCTCATCGGCGAGCGGAGCGTGCTCGATCTACTCGAGCATCGCGGCTACAAGGTCACGCGCATTACGCCGTAAACCGTTTGACGCGGTGCGCGAATAAAACGACCTCTGTTCAATAGCGGCACAGACCGGTACATTCCGCCGCGACTAAGAGGGAGGTCCGATGCGTCATCTGTTGTTTGCACTGTCCATGAGTCTGCTCGGGTGCGGTACTTCGAATCCAGTTGACCCTGGACCTCCCGATGCACCGCCGATCTCCGGCGACAAGTACGAGCTCCATTGGGGCCCGGTGACGGTGCAGCCCGGTGTCGAGAACACCCAATGCGTCGTGCTTCGCCTCTCGAATACCGCGGCGATCAAGGTCCATCAGATGCACAACATCCTCGGACCCGGCTCGCACCACGTGATCGTGTATCGCGACGACATGGACACGACCGAGATGACGACGCCGTTCGATTGCCAGCCGTTCACGGGCGCCCTCAACCCGTCGGGCATGGTCGCGCCGATGATGATCACGCAGAAAGCCGACGACCTCCTGACGCTGCCCGACGGCGTCGCGTACACGCTCGCGGCGACGCAGATGATCCGGATCGAGATGCACTACATCAACAGCACGGACGCCGCGATCACCGCGCAGGCGACGACCCAGTTCTACGCCGCCGACGAAGCGACGATCCACGACGAAGCGAACATCCTGTTCATCGGCTCCCCCGACGTCATGCTGCCGCCGAACGCGATGACGACCGTGCACGAGTTCTTCCAGCCCGGCGGAACGTATGCGCCCGTCGATCTCAGCGCGGCCAAGTTCTTCGCGATCACCGGCCACACGCACAAGCTCGGTACGCAAGTTCAAGTCAACACCGCACCGTCGAAGACCGGCGCGATGACGTCGGTCTACAACCCGAGCCCGTTCGTGTGGAGCGAGCCGGAGACCGCGACGCACAAGCCGGAGTTCACGCTGCCGGCAGGTGGCGGGTTCGACTTCACCTGCCAGTACAACAACACGACCGCCAACACGGTGAAGTTCGGCGAGTCCGCGAACGCCGAGATGTGCTTCTTCTGGGCGTACTACTACCCGTCGAAGGGCGCGCACGTGTGTTTCCACACGAATCAGGTCGGCGGCGCGAGCGGCATCGATCTTTGCTGCCCCGATGCCGGCGCGACGCTGTGCAACATGATCAAGTAGCGCGCGCGCGCAGGAACTTCCCCACGGCGTCGAGCACGATCGGCGGAATCTCGTGACCGCCGACGAACTGCTGCCACTCGACCGTCGCACCGGCGGCTCGCAGCCGATCGCGCAGCTTCTCGGCGATGTTGAACGGCAACAACATGTCGTGACGGCCGTGCGACTGCAGGATCGGCACGCCCGCGAGCTTCGGCAGCTTCGGCTGCCACGCCGATTCCGCGACGATCGTTCCGGACATCAGGATGATTCCCGCCGGCGGCGTGTCGCGGTGGAGCGCGACATCGAGCGACAGCATCGCACCTTGCGAGAAGCCGCCGATCACGAGCTGCTTGTCCTCGACGCCGAGGCGTGACTTCACTTGATCGAGCAGCCGAGACACGTGATCGCGGGCGGCGGGTAGACCGTCCGGAATCTCGCCGCTGCGATCGCGCGGCACGCCCGCGCGCAGCTCTTGCTCGAGCTTCGCGAGATCGAGCAGCCACCACGCCCGCGCGTCGCCGTAGAGTCCGCCGAGCTCGAGTGGCGCTTCGGGAAACACGAAGCGGACGGGCGCGTCGATGTGCTGGGCGAGCGCGACGAGGTCGTCGCCCGGTGCGCCGAAACCATGCAGCAGCACGACTGTGATCGGGGCGTCGTCGGGACCGACGATGCGCGTGGTGAGGCCTGCGAGGTCGAGACGCTGGGCTGGCACGCGCGGACATTCTCACGAAACGACCGCTCTCGGTCGGGAGTCACAGGCCGCCGGGACCACCCGAACCCTTGTCGGCGACCGGGCGATCGCGGGTGTCCGTCTTGTGATGCGTCGGATGATCTGCGTCGCTGTCATCGACCACATCGATCACGTGCTCGGGCTCGGGGCCGCCCTCGGCGGACTTCGTCTCGAGCGCTTCGAGCCAGTTCTCGCCCAGCGTCGAGTCCTGGAACGAATCCTGATCTTCAGGCGCCGCAAGCTCCGTGTCCTCGGCCTGCACGGCGTGCACCCCGTAGAGATCGCCAACATCCTTGGGCACCTCCGGCGCCTCCTGCTCTTCTTCGTCTTCGTCGAGCTCCTCTTCGTCTGCTTCGACAAGGGTCTCGAGATCGGCGCGAGACACCGGGTGGGGCTGCGCTTCGACCGACACCTCCTCGATCTGATAGCCCGGCACCTCATCGAGCACCTGAGTCGGATCTTCTGGATCGAGGTCGACGATCGACGGATCGACCGGGATCACGGGTTCGTCCACGTCCGTCCGCGCCGTCTTCGCCGTCTTGGCGATCTTCCTGGCCTTCGTTGGCTTCCCCGTCTTCGGCGTCTTCGCGGTCTTCGCCCGGTGATGAGATGATTTTGGGGGCTGCATGATTGATTGCGAAGCATGCGGCGTGCCGTGAGGCGAACCGTGCAGAAAGCCTGGATCGTCGCGTCATCAAAGCTCGCATGACTCCGTCAGTTGCTGAGCCATCGCGTCCCATGCGTTACCCTGGTGTCGTCATGAATGGGGGCCCGAGCCGACGCGACGTTCTGCGCCTCGCTGGGGTTTCCGCTGGGACCCTGCTGCTTGGCTGCGGCGACAACCAGACTTCGAGTCCGCCGGGGGCTGATCAAGCCGTCGCGATTCTCGAGCCGACGAACGACGCGTTCATCGTCTCGATCTGGGCACCGTTCGCACGCCTCGCTTCGGTCTCCGTGCAGGTCGGAAGGACACCGTTCCTGTCCACGATGATCGGGATCGATCCCGAGTCGGGCCAGGCGATGATCGATGTCAGCGGACTCGAGCCGAGCCAAGCGTACGAGGTCACGGTGACCACGAATGACGGTGTTCGACTCGGCCCGCATCACGTGCGAACGGCGCCGAGCGCGGACGATGCACGCCCGGTCCGCATCGCCGTGTCCGCCGACCTCGACCCTTCCCCGGAGTTCACCAGCGACATACTGAGCCACCTGACCGCAGCCGATCCGGAAGTCTACGTCTCGATCGGGGACTTCCCGTACACCGATAACGGACCGCCGGCGGTGACGGTTACCGGGTATCGCGCCCGCCACGCCGAGCTCCGCACGGATCCAGGTGTCCGCAGCTGGCTCGAGACCGTCGGGGTCCGCGCGATCTACGATGATCACGAGTTCCGTAACGACTGGGACGCGATGTTCGAGGCAGCCGAGCGCGACCGCTTCGTCGCGGCGATGCAGGTCTGGGACGAGTTCTTTCCGATCCGCCACCCCGTCGACAACATCCGCTACCGCCGCTGGATGTGGGGCGCGAACATCGAGTGCTTCTTGCTCGATTGCCGCCGGTTCCGCAGCGCCAACGCGGCCCCCGACGACGCGAACAAGACGATGCTCGGCGCGCAGCAACGGGCGTGGCTCGTCGACGGCGTCATCAGCTCGACCGCTGCGTTCAAGGTCGTGTTCACGTCGATTCCGCTCGCCTTCGGGATCGGGAACGATCACTGGTCGAGCTTCACGACCGAACGCGACGCGATCTTCGCGGCGCTCGTCGGCACGCCGGGCGTGTTGTTCGTCAGCGGCGACCAGCACTCGTTCGGCGCGTTCGAGCACGCCCACGGCGTCCGAGAGTTTCAGATTGGCCCGCTCGCGCGCGGGGTCATCATGCCCGGTCCGCTCGTGCCGGGCGTGCTGTTTCGCAGCGCGCAGTACAACTTCGGCCTGATCGACGTCGACGGCGACACCCTGACGTTCTCCGGAGTCGGCGCGACCGGCGAGGTCTTCTATAAGGAGACGCTGACGGCCGCACAGCTGACCCCGGTTTCGTGATCGCGCGGCCAATGCGGTTTAAGATCTCGTCGGATGGCGAGTGGCAGGAATTACCTGACCGCATTTGCGGCGTTGCACGCGCTCGCCAATGTCGACGAGCGAAGGCGCGTTGCACGCCAGGGACTCGCGATGCTCGCGCAGCTCGCGGAGCACGAGCCGGCACCGCTCGAAGGGATCGCCGAAGATCAGCTGCTCCTCGCCGTGCGTGCGGCTCTCGAAGATGGCGTGCTCGCCGATCTCGACTGGCTCTCGCCCGCCGCGGCCGCGGTCGCCCTCTTCGAGCTTGCCCAAGCGCTCCCGCCGGGCGCCGAGCGCCGCGAGCTCGGGCGGCGCGTGCTCACACGCTTGCGCGATGCCGATCGCGACACGTTCGTGCGGCTCCTGATCGCGCTCGCACGGTCATCGCCGAAGATCGTCGCGAGTGAAGGTCTGCGCGCGCGACTCGAGGTCGTGCTTTCGGCGCCGCTGACGATGCCCGGTGCGATCGGCGAGCTCGCGATCGGTCTGCTCGCGCAACCCTCGCTCGCGCAGAGCTGGGTCGAGGTTCCCGCGATGGGCTCGCTGCCCGGCCGGCGGCTCGCCGCGCGGATCCTCGCGCACGGTGCCCGCGAGGCGGTGCGGCGCCACGATGCCGGAGATCGCGGCGGCGTGCAGGTGCTCGCGCGTCCCGGCGTGCGTGCCGCGCTCGGCAGACTACTGGGTGACCGCGAAGCGCTCGTATGGCGATTCGCGAGCATCGCGCGCGGGATCCTCGCGCACGTCGACTCCGAGCTCGCCGACGACATCGATCGCGAGCTGCGTCCCTCCGAATCCAACACGCTACTCCGACGCGCGTCTGCATCCGCGGCAGCGGCGCTCGAGCGAGGCGGTGCAGCGCAGCGCTGGCTGCCGATCCTCGTCGAACGCTCGACCAAAGAACCCGGCGTCGCACGTGGCGCGATCCTCGGACTCGCAGGACTCGCGATCGCTTCGCCGGCGGATGCCGATGCGCTCGCGAGCGACCTCGTCGCCAAAGCGCCGCTCGAAGCGGCCGAAGCCCTCGCGGAGCTGCGCCGAGAGGAAGCGTCCGCCTTGTTGCCTCTCGCGACGAGCGCCGCGCACGCGTGGACGCGCTCGCAGCTCAAATCCGATCCGAGCTCCGGCGACGACGGGCGCTGGGCGCTGTTGCACGCGCTCGACGGCGAGCTCGCCGCGGGATCACGTCCCGATGGTGTCGGAGTTCCGATCGCGGCCGCGCGAGCCGCACTCGACGCCGGTGACGTTCCGCGTGCGCTGCGAGAGGCACGCGTCGCGGTCGAGGAGATCACCGCCGCCGCGGACTGGCTCGAGCGCGCGACCGACGAAGATCCGGTCGATCGCCGCCACTCGATGCGCCTGTTGCGCGAGCTCGACCGCGAGCTCCTCGCGGATAACGCGTTGACCGCTGTCCTCGCACTCGCACCCGATACCGATCCGATGCGCGCGCAATTTGCACGCGTGCTGGCTTCGATCGAGCATGCGCTGCTCGTTCGCGAAGCCAAGCCCGAGAGCGGCGCGGTTGCACACGGAGGCTTGCGGATCGCGCGGCTGCGCGCACTCGTCCGCCTCCTCGACGGTGTGCGTGCGACCGGTGAAGGCGACCTCGGTCCACGCCTCGCCGCCGTGCGACAGCTGATGGCGCGCGCCCAGCACGACCAGTCTCCGCTGCGCCGTGCGGTCTGGGCAGCGATGACGCGCGCCGGCGATGCGCTACTCCGCGACGGCCATATCGAGATGACCGATCTGCTGCTCACCTGGACGACGGTGTTTCCCGACGAGGATTTCGCGATCGTTCGCGAGGCCTCGATGGTGCCGGAGCTCGAAGCCGCGTTCGCGGCCTACGCACGACTGCATCAAGCGACGTGGGCCGCATCCGATCCGGACGACGGCGATGCGATCCGGACCGTGATCGAGCGACTCGGCGATCTCGCCGACGCGTTGCCTCCCGAACAGTCGCCCCGCGTCGAATCGGTTCGGCTCGCGCTCGCCCGGCTCGGCAACCACCTGATGCGGATCACGAGCATCGCGAGTCGCACGGCGCTGCCTCGCGGCTCTCTCGCTGCGATCGCGAACGAGCTCGGCGCCCTCGCCCGTCGCGTGTTCGGCGCGCGCCGTCGGATCGGCATCCCCGACATGGAGCGGGCCGGGCTTGGCCACGACCTCGAGGCGGCGGCCCGAGGGATCGAACCCGCACTCCTCCAGGGCGAAACCGCCAGGTTTGAAGAGGTGATCGCGGCGACCATCGACGCGTCGCGGGCATGCCTGCCGCCCGCGCTCGCGGCGGCGCTCGATCGCGTGCTCGTCTGGCTTGCCAGGCGTCCACACACCGAGAGCGAGGCGGGATCGAGCGGACAGACCGAGGCGCTGCTGCCGGGCTGGGTTCCACTGTCGCGGCTCCTCGGTAGCTTCTATGTCGTCCGGCCGATCGGGCGCGGCGCCGGCGGCTCGGTGCTGCTCGCGGTGCGCGCCGATGATCGCGCACGTCCGGACCGCGAGCACGTCGCGCTCAAGGTCCCGGACTATTCGGGCGGCGCCGCGCGCAATCTCTCCGAGCAAGAGTTCGAGCGACTGTTTCGCGAAGAAGCGGGCGCGCTGCTCGCCTTGCCTGCACATCCCAACCTCGCCCGGTTCATCACGTTCGATGCGAGCGTCCAGCCCAAGCCGATCCTCGTCATGGAGTTCGTGCGCGGCACGAACCTCGAGCGCACGCTCGAGAGCCGCGGCATCGAGATGACGAGCGCGCTCGCGATCATCGATAACGTGCTCGCCGGCCTCGTCGCGATGCACGAGGTCCAGATCGGACATCTCGACGTGAAACCCGCGAACGTCGTGCTGCGCGAGGGATCCGGTGAAGCGGTGCTCGTCGATTTCGGGCTCGCCGGCCGCCGGCTGCGCGCCGGTTGCGGCTCGGTTCACTACGGGGCCGCCGAGGTGTGGAGCGAAGATGGCGACCTGGGCGAGATCGCGCCGTTCGGTGCAGATGTCTACGCCGCCGCGTGTGTCGCGTTCGAGGTACTCACCAACACGGTCCTGATCGGAGGCGACTCGATCAAGGTCGTGGTCGATCAGCACTTCTCGAAGCAGCCCGGTGCCGAGCTCCTCGCCAAGCTCGAGCGCACGCGGCGCCTGGCTTCGCTCGGCGAGCTGTTGCGTGCGGCGCTCGCCCGCGATCCGAAACGACGTCCGACGGCCGCGCGACTCCGCGCTGGCTTTGCGGCGATCGCCCCCGATCTGCGAACCCTGAAGTGGCCGATCGCGGCGTGATCGCCAAAGCGTGCTAACCCGAGTCATGCGCTCGGTGACCGCGATCGTCCTCGCGATGTGCGTTGCCTTCGTAGGTGGCGCCGGCGGCGATCGACTCGATCGCGTGCACGCGGCTCGCATTGCCGAGAGCTGTGGTCACGTTTCTCACGCGCCGCTCCGAGCGCATGTTCCGAAGCCGCCCTCCCTGGTGCGCGCAGGCGCACGTCCGGGCCCCTGCGCGGCCATGCGCCCAGGCCCGGGCCTCCTTTCGACAACCGGGTCCGGCCTCGTCGATCCACGTCAGCTCGTGGTCGACCGCCCATCCGACGTGCTCGCAACACCGTGGGTCGACATCACGGTCGCGCATTCTCCTCGGGGTCCTCCGTTCAGCTCGATCGCCTGATCGTTCGTCCGATCCGCTGATCCCCGATCGTCCCGCCTGCGCGGGCCTGGAGTCGTCATGAATCCGCTGTTCCTTGGAACCGCCCTTGGACGCCTCGTGCGCGTCATCTGTCCCCACTGTGGTCGACCCTCGCTGGTGCTTCGCCTCCGCACCGGGCCACGGCGCTGCCGGCACTGTTACAAGCTGTTCGACAACCCGGCCCTACCGAAGCGCTGACATGCCGAGCTCGCATGTCTTGACGGAGCTCGTGATCGTCCTCGGCACGGCCGCGCTCGTGACGATCGTGTTCTATGCGCTGCGTCTGCCGGTCGTGCTCGGATACATCGTCGCCGGTCTGCTGATCGGTCCGCACGTGCCGATTCCCCTGGTCGCGGATCGCGAGCTCGTTCACCTGCTGTCGGAGCTCGGCGTGATCCTGCTCGTGTTCACGATCGGCCTCGAGCTTCGCCTGTCGAGTGTTGCTCGCCTCGCGCTGACGATGGGGATGACGGCGTTGTTCGAAGTTGGATTCGTCGTCGCGCTCGGCACGCTCGCGGCGCGGATCCTCGGGTGGCCTCCGACCGAATCACTGTTTGCAGGGGCGCTGCTCGGGATCTCGAGCACGATGCTGGTGGCCAAGGCGTTCGAGGCGCGAGGCTGGCGCGGCGGGTTCACCGAGCTCGTGTTCACGCTGCTCGTGTTCGAGGATCTGATCGCGATCGTGCTCCTCGCGATCCTCGGCACGATCGCGTCGGGCGCGAACCTGTCCGGTACCGAGCTCGCTGCGACCGTCGCTCGCTTGATCGGCTTTCTCGTCCTGATACTCGCGGGCGGGATGTTCGTCGTGCCGCGCACGATTCGCTGGATCGCGGCACGCGCGCGGCCGGAGACGCTGCTGATCACGGCGCTCGCCGTCTGCTTCGCGTTCTCCGCACTGGCCGATGCGGCGAGCTACTCCGTCGCACTCGGCGCGTTCGTGGCCGGCGTGCTCGTCGCCGAGTCCGGTAAAGCGCACGAGCTCCAGGCCACGGTCCGGCCGTTTCGTGATGTGTTCGCGATGATCTTTTTCGTGTCGGTCGGGATGTCGATCGATCCGTTCGAGATCGCACGCGAGCTGCCGATCATCGCGGTGTTCACGGTCGTCGTCTTGATCGGCAAGCCCCTCGCGGTCACGCTTGGCCTGTTTCTCAGCGGCAATGGCATCCGTCCCGCGGTCCGCGCGGGTGTCAGCCTCGCGCAGATCGGCGAGCTGTCGTTCGTGATCGCGGGCCTCGCGGTGCAGGCCGGTATCGCGCGGCCCGCGCTTCTCGCGATCGCGGTTGGGGTCTCGTGCCTGACGGCGCTGACGACGCCTTGGCTGGTCGGCCGATCCGAAGCGATCGCGAATGCGGCGTCAGCCCATCTGCCGCGCCCGCTCGGGACACTGGTCAGCTTCTACGAAGCCTGGCTCGGCCGGCTTCGCGCCGGCAATCCGGCGACGCGCCAGAAGCTGCGGCGCCCCGTGCGATGGCTGCTCGCCGATGCAGCGTTCGTATTCGCGCTCGCGATCACCGCCGCCCTGACGACCACCCGAGTCGCGAGCTGGTTATACGAAGCAGGCCTCGATCGTCGCGCGTCGAACGTCGTGTTCGCGCTGGTGGTGATCGCGCTCGCGGCTCCGTTCTTGTTCGGCGTCGTGCGGCGGACCGCCCTGGTCGCGCGGCTGCTCGCACAAGACGTGATTCCCGCGGCGACGGGCCTCGATCTGGGCCGTGCTCCGAGGCGCGCGCTCATGTGGATGCTCGAGCTGTCGATCGCACTCGCGATCGGCGTGCCGCTCGCGGCGATCACGCAAGTCTTCGTGCCGGGCAGTCTCGCGGTCATCGTGATCGCACTGCTCGTGGTCGCCGTTGCGACCCGCCGATCGATCATCGATCTCGAGAAGCACGTTCGTGCCGGCAGTGAAGTGATCCTCGAGCTACTGTCTCGGCAACGCGCGGAGCCCCTATCCGACGTCGAGACCATGCTCCCGGGCTTCGCGAATTGCGCGTCGCTGAGGCTTGCCGCGGCGTCTCCTGCGGTCGGCGTCTCGCTTGCCGATCTCGATATTCGCGGCCGCACCGGCGCGACGGTGCTCGCGATCGCACGCGACCGCGCGGATCTCGGTGGGCTGGCGACGCCGTCGCCTCTCGAACCTCTGCTCGCCGGCGATATCCTCGCGGTGTGCGGCTCTCACGAGGCGGTCGCCGCGGCGCGTGTGCTGCTTGTAGGCGCAGAAAGCACAGCCTGACACCGCCCACGCCACTCGTAAGCTAGACGACGCGAATGCGTCTAGCTGGCCACGAAACGTGAATGCCGGGACGAGCCGGGGTATCGTGGAATCCGGGAGGACGGATGGCCAAGCTAGACGACGAAGATTCTTTCGAAAAGCCGGGAAAGCCGACGAAGGTCCGGCGGTTTCCATGGCGGCTTTGGTTCTACGCGATCCTGATGACCGGCGCGGCGGGCGCCGGTGGGTACTTCGCGTGGCAGTACCGCACGACCGCGAACAAAGAGCACGAGGCCGCGGACGCGTGTCTGCAGGCGATGGGTCCTCTCAAGGACAGCGCCGGCAAGTGCTCGTCACAGGCAGCCGATCTGCAGAAGACGCTCGACGGGACCTCGAAGAAGGCCGGTGAGCTCGAGAAGCAGAACGGCGAGTTCATGAAGAACATCAACGCCTCGAAGGAGGAGCTCGCCCAGCTGCGCGCGCAGAAGGCCGAGGCCGAGAAGCGCGAAGCCGTGATGCTCGACTTTCAGAAGCAGTTCGCAAAGATGATCGACACCGGCCAGCTGAAGGTCAGCGCGCGCCGTGGCTCGCTCGTCCTGTCGTTGCCGGCCGAGGTGTTGTTTCCATCGGGCAGCGCGGACCTGTCGAAGGAAGGCGAGCTCGCGGTGCTCGAGGTCGGCATCAACCTCAAGAAATTTCCGGACCGCCGCTTCCTCGTGATCGGCCACACCGATAGCCAGCCGCTCGCGAAGATGAAGGTCGATCCGACCAAGCCCGCGCCGTGCGTGTTCAAGGACAACTGGGAGCTGTCGACCGCGCGCGCACTGACCGTGACGCGATTTCTCGTCCAGGCCGGGATGGATCCGAAGAACCTGATCCCGTCGGGGAGCGGTCAATTCGATCCGGTCGCCGATAACGGCAATCCGAAAGAACGCGCACGCAATCGGCGGATCGAGATCGCCTTGTTGCCCGCGATCAACGAGCTGCCACCGCTGCCGAAGGGCATCGGCGAAGAGCAACCGAAGAAGTAGCCGTTACGGGCAGTGCGTCGCTTTGAGCGACAGCGTGTCGAAGAAGAAGTTCGTGTTCAACGAGTCGTCGTTGGTGCTCGTGAACCGCAGCCGCACCGTCTGACCGGAGAGGTTCGACGTGAAGGTGTGGTTGAAGGGCGCCCACGCCGTGCCCGTGTTGGTCAGGTTCGAGAGCGCTTCCACGCTCTCGATCGGCGTTCCGTTGACTTGAGTCACCGCGACCGTGGCCGTGTCAAAGGCCGTCGTGGCGGTCTCTTCCGTGCCGACCACGTGATAGCCGGTCATCACGAGCTGCGTCGTGCCCGCCGGGATCGTCACGTCCTGATACACGAACGAGGTCACGTTCGTACCCGCCGGGGCGATCAGCCCGCCGAGCCACATCTTGTAAGGCGCGGTGTGCGGTGCGAAGGCACCATCGCTCGTGATCGGTGGATAGGTCGGATCACTCGGGACCTGTGCCCAGCCCACGCCGGCAGGTGCCAGATCGAGCACCGGATTCATGAGCAGCTCGGTGACCTGCGGAACACACGCGTCGAGAAACACGAACGCGTCGAGCGGGCGTGCATCGGTCATCGCATCCGGATGCTGAGCAGCATCCTGCTGCGGCTCGATCTGGCCATCGAGGAACTCCTTGGCATCGACCGGCTGACCGATCGACGCATCGGTGATTCCCGAGCTCTTGCCCGACGCACAGCCACAGACGATGACGATGGCCAGGACTCGCTTCATGCGCGGTGAATATCCCGCCCAGCCCGCGGATTCAACGACGAATACGGGCTGGGCGGGTCTCACACGGTAGCCCCCGCGATCGCCCGCCGCGCCGCTGCCGCCGCCGGACGCCAGCCGCCCCGCCAGACCCGCAGCCAATAAAGGCTCGCACCGACGATGATCTCGAGCGCCAGGGCCATCCAGCCCCCCGCCGCGCCGAGCCCCCAGTGGACGCCCAGGAGCCAGGTCAGCGGCGGGGTCGTCACCCAGGAGGTCACGATCCCGACCACCGCGGCGTAACGGATGTCACTGGCGCCACGCAGCACGCCACGCGCGATCACGTTTGCCGCGTCCGCCACGAGGAATGCGAGGCTGACGTGGACGAGCAGCGTCGCCCGTGCCGCGAGGGCCGCATCACCGGGCGACATCGCGGATGCGATCGTGCCGCCGAGCACGGCGAACACCACGAGGCAGACCGTCGAATAACCGGCGCCGATCGCGAGCGCGCGCCTGGCGACGCTCGGCACGAGCGCATCCTTGCCGGCCCCAACCGCTTGGCCCACGAGCACCGCGGCCGCTTCCGCGAGCGCGTGCGCCGGCAAGAACGACACGTTGATGAGATGCAGCACGAGCTGATGCGCGGCGCCGTCGGTCGCCGACATCCGCGCGACGAGCACGGTGAGGATCAAGAACGAGCCGACCTCCATGATGAACTGGAGCCCGTTCGGCACGCCTTGCGCCCACACCTCGCGAACCGCCTTGATCTTCCACACGACCTTGGCGAGCTGCGCGCGGGAGGGCCACGCGAGCATCGCCAGCTCGGTCGCGGTGCCGCAGATCGTCGCGATCGCGGCGCCGCGCACGCCCATGTCGAAGCCGAGGATCAGGATCGCATCGAGGCTGATGTTCACGGCGTTGCCGGCGAGCGAGGCGCGCATCGGCGACTTGCTATCGCCGACGCCGTACCGCCACTCGCGCAGTGCCGCGTACCCGAGCACCAGCGGTGCACCGAGCGAACGGATCGTGAGGTACTGCCACGCGAAGTGACCCGCGCGCGGTGACGCCGACAGCTTCACGAGCAGCGGCGCGACGAACTGCCCGGCGAGCATCGCCGCGAAACCGAGGACGAGCGCGGTCGCCACGGCGGCGCCGAGTAGCTCCGGGATCCGGTCTTGCCGGCCGGCGCCGATCGCCTGCGAGACCAGGGTCTTCGCACCACGCAACAGGCCGACGCCGAAGCAGATCAGCGCGAACCCGACGACAGAAGCGAGCCCGACGCCCGCGAGCGCGTCGGAGCCAACGCGCGCGACGAACGCCGTCGATGCGAGGGTCATCGTGGCAAACGAGACCATCGACACGGTGATAGGGCCGGCGAGCCGTAGCAGCTCGCGACCAGGGCGCTCGGCCCACGCTAAGGGTTTGGATCTTGGTTCTAACAATGCAGACATGACGAGCCTCGAAGGGCGAGGAGCGAAGGGCTGGGAGCCTGGTTCGTTTCGCGCCGAAACGAACAAGGGCTCCAGGGTCAGTGGAGCCCGCGTCAGGGAGGGAGAGTCTCGGTCTAGTCCGAGCCTCGCCTGCCGCGGGCAATGCCACGATCGACGAACGTCGTCGTCGAGATCGGGCACATGCACTTCGGGTTGGCGATGCTCATGGAACTAAATCTCCGGTTACGGATCTACTCTCGCAAAAATCGGATCGATCCGTCAAGCGCCCGCTCGTGCGCTGAGGGTCTTGTCGACGCGGGGGCCGGAAGGAGTCGCAGGCACGCCGGCGCAAATCGCGCGTCCGGGCTAACGGGGCGGATTTCCCGCGGTTTGATCGGGAATGTTGAGATGGCTCCGGTGGTTGACAGGCCGCTCACCCAAGCGGTTTCCTCCACCCAACACCTCATATGTCCGATCGCCTAACCGAAGACGTCACCAAGTTCCAGGGCCGCTTTGCTTCTCTCAAGGCGGAAGTCGGCAAAGTTCTCGTCGGCCAGGACGAGATGCTGCATCGCTTGCTGCTCGGCCTGCTCGCCGGTGGCCACGTCCTGCTCGAGGGTGTGCCCGGACTCGCGAAGACGCTCGCGATCCGCACGCTCGCCGACGCACTCGACGGCACGTTCTCGCGGATCCAGTTCACGCCCGACATGTTGCCCGGCGATGTGATCGGCACGCAGATCTTCAATCCGCGCGAAGGCAACTACTCGATCAAGCGCGGCCCGGTGTTCGGTAACTTCATTCTCGCCGACGAGATCAACCGCGCGCCCGCAAAGGTCCAATCCGCTCTGCTCGAGGCGATGCAGGAGCAACAGGTGACGCTCGGCGATCAGACGATGAAGCTCGCGGAGCCGTTCCTCGTGCTCGCGACGCAGAACCCGATCGAGCAAGAAGGCACGTATCCGCTACCCGAAGCGCAGCTCGATCGCTTCATGCTGAAGATCAAGGTCGGTTACCCGACCAAAGACGAAGAGGTCAAGATCATCGATCGGATGGCAGGCTCGGGATCCGAGCCGCGCGCCTCGAAGGTCCTCACGTGCGACGAGATCCTCGCGGCGCGCGATGTCGTTCGGCAGATCTTCGTCGACGACAAGGTCAAGCGATACGCGGTCGACGTCGTGTCCGCGACCCGCGATCCGAAGGCCGCCGGAATGGCACCGCTCGCGTCTCTGATCGACAACGGCGCCTCCGTGCGCGCTTCGATCGCCCTCATCAAGGTCGCGAAGGCGCAAGCGCTGCTCTCCGGCCGCAGCTACATCTCGCCGCACGACGTCAAGACGATCGCGCACGACGTGCTGCGCCATCGCATCCTCGCGAGCTACGAAGCGGAAGCGCAGGGCAAGACCACCGATCACGTGATCGCGCAGATTCTCGAGAACGTGCTCGTTCCCTGAGGTCATCCCATGCTTCCCGCGGAGGTAGCGCAGGCCGTCAAGCGCATCCAGTTCGTCACCGGTCGTCACGTGTCCGACGTGATGGCCGGCGCGTATCTGTCCGTGTTCAAGGGTCGTGGCATGGAGTTCGACGAGGTCCGCCCGTACGTCCCAGGCGATGACGTTCGATCGATCGACTGGAACGTCACCGCGCGGACGGGCGAGCCTCACGTCAAGCGGTTCGTCGAAGAACGCGAGCTCACGGTGATGCTGCTCGTCGACGTCAGCGCTTCACAGGATTTTGGTTCGGGCCGGCGCAGCAAGCTCGAAGCGGCCGTCGAGCTCTCGGCGCTGCTCGCGATGTCTGCGGTCGAGAACGGCGACAAGGTCGGCTTGCTGCTGTTTCACGGCGGCGCCGATCGCTACATTCCGCCGCGCAAGGGCGGCAAGCACGGGCTGCGGATCGTGCGCGAGGTGCTCGTGCGCGGTCAGGGGATCGCAGAAGGCCCGGTCGCACGCTCGGCGTTCGAGATGCCTGCGTTCGTGCGCCGGTGGTGGAAGAAGCTGCAGGACAAGACGCGCGCACAGCCGCGCCGCGCGACCAGCATCGCCGCCGCGCTCGAGTTCTGCCGCCAGGTCTTGCCGCGTCGCGCAGTGCTGTTCCTGATCTCCGATTTCCTCGACGACGGCTACCTGCAAGTCCTCCGTCACGCGAACCGCAAGCACGACGTGGTCGCCGCGTTGATCACCGATCCGCGCGAGGCCGAGATGCCGCCGACGGGCCTCGTGACGCTCGAAGACGCGGAGTCGGGACGGACACGCCTCGTCGATACCCGGTCCGATACGTTCCGCCGCGAGCTCGCCAAAGGCGCGTCGACCCGCCAAGACGTGCTGAAGGATCAGCTGCGCGCCACCGGCATGGACCTGATCGTGTTCGACGCATCGACGTCGATGGTCGATCCGCTGCTGCGGTTCTTCCGCGAACGCGAGCGGAGGCTGCGCCGATGACGCCGCGGAATCCCGGGAGGCGGATGACGCGATTGCTCGTGGTCTTCGCGCTGGCGGCTTGCGGTGGCGGTAGCGCCGCCGATCAAGCCGCGCCCGTGGTCATCGAGCCGGCGAAGGACGCGATCGCGAAGGCGACGGAGAACGGTCCGGTCAAGGCGACCGTGAAGGTCTGGCCCGCGAAGCCGACGCTCGGCGACGAGATCTATCTGCGCGTCGAGATCGAAGCAGCCGCGGGCGTCACGGTCGATGCGCCGTTCCAGGAAGCCGGCGATCAGCGGATGGGACGGTTCCGCGTGCTCGGATTCACACGCGACTCGCATCGCAACGCCGACGGCAGCCAGCGCCAGGATCAGACGTACACGCTCGAAGCGCCGTCGAGCGGCAAGCACCGGATTCCGCCCCTGCGGCTCGAAATGGTCGACGGTCGCTCGAAGCAAGGATCCGATGCGAGCAAGCCGCAAGAGCTGCTCACCGAGGAGGTCCCGATCGAGGTCGCGCCCGTCAAAGCGGAGGCGATCGGCGCCGAGCTGCATCCGGCGGTCGGCAAGCTCGATCCCGACGTCGGCGGCACGCCGTGGATCGTGATCCTCGTCGCCGCGTGCGGTGCTCTCATGGTCGGCTCGGGCACGGTGCTCGCGCTGCGGACGCTCGCCGCGCGGCGAAAGCTCGCCGAACAAAAGTCCGCATACGAAGATGCCGTCGCGAAGCT
Source organism: Myxococcales bacterium (assembly GCA_028287115.1). Classification (GTDB taxonomy): domain Bacteria; phylum Myxococcota_A; class Polyangia; order Haliangiales; family Haliangiaceae; genus JABFXX01. The sequence continues at coordinate 19,293 of JAQBQF010000294.1, read as the reverse complement.
GCGTGCTCTCGAATCGCGTGGTGCACCGGCGGCGGAGCAGGCCGACGAATGGTTCGTCGAGCTGTCGGCGATCGTCCGCAGCTATCTCGAGCGGCGTCATCAGATCCGCGCACCCGAGCTGACGAGCGAAGAATTTCTCCTCGTCGCTTCGCGCTCCGCGGACCTGACCGCGGAACATCGGGGGCTCCTCACCTCGTTCCTCGAGCGCTGTGACCGGGTCAAGTTCGCCGGCTATCGGCCCGATGCCGACGAATCGATCGCGACGCTCGCAGCAGCGCGCGCGTTCATCGAAGACACGCGCCTCCGTGAAGAGCCAGGAAAGGCGGCGGCCTGATGGACACCAACAACCGCGATGTCGTCGAGACGGTGATCCGCTGGGTGTTCGCGCGATTTCACGTCGAGCCGACGCACCCATGGTTCGTGTTCGCGGTGCTGCTCGTGATTCCGGCGCTGTGGTGGGCACGCCGCAGCTCCGGGCGCGTCGTGTTCTCGTCGCTGCGCGCCCTGCCCGCCGGTGGTCAAACGTGGCGGACCCGCTTCGAATGGCTGCCCGATGCGCTGATCTGCCTCGCGGTTGCCTCGCTCGCGATCGCGCTCACCGGTCCACGAGCGGGCGACAAGAGCTCGCGGATTCGCCGCGACGGCATCGCGATCGTGATGGCGATCGACGTCTCCGGCTCGATGCGGGCGCTCGATCTGTCGGAGAAGACGCAAGAGCTGACGCGCCTCGACGCGGTGAAGAAAGTGTTCGAGCAGTTCGTGCTCGGCCGCGAGGATGATGCGGTCGGCTTGGTCGCGTTCGCGCGTTACGCAGATACACGCAGCCCGCTGACGCTCGACCATGGCAACCTGGTCACCGCAGCGCGCCAGCTCGACTTCGCGCGCCAGGATGAAGACGGCACCGCCATCGGCGCGGGGCTCGAGCTCGCCGTGCAACGGCTCGTCGACTTCAAGGCGCGAGGCAAGGTGATCGTGCTCCTCACCGACGGTGAATCGAACATCCACGAGATCGACGAGGACACGGCGATCGAAGATGCGACGAAAGCCGGCATCAAGGTCTACACGATCGGCGCCGGCACCAACGGCGTCGCACCGATTCGCGTCGACCGCGGCGACGGCCGCAGCGAGCTGATGCAGATGCAGGTCTCGATCGACGAGACGATGCTGCGCCGGATCGCCGACAAGACCGGCGGCCAATATTTCCGCGCGACCGACAACGCGAGCCTGCGCAAGATCTACGCGCAGATCGACAAGCTCGAGCACACGTCGATCGAGGGCGTACAGTTCACCGAGTACCGCCTGTTCTACGGTCGGTTCGTGATCGCCGCGATGATGCTCGTCGTGCTCGCGTTCGTGCTGCGCGGCACGGCGCTGCGGAGGTTGCCGTGATCGATTGGCATCCAGTCGACGTCGAGCATGTCCACCTCGTGTGGGCGGTGCTGCTGCTGGTCGGGCTGCTCGTCGTGCTCGAGCTGCGTGCGCGCGGCGCGATGGCCGAGTTCTTGTCGCCGATCATGCAGCGCCGGCTGACGGCGCGCGCGAGCTTCGATCGGACGCTGCTGAAGCTTGGCCTCGTCTTGCTGTCGCTCCTGTGCGGGGTCGGTGCCCTGATGCGGCCGCAGGCGCGCGGCATCACCGAGACGGTCGCTGCTTCGCAAACCTCGGCCGACGTGATGTTCCTCCTCGACGTCTCGCGCTCGATGCTCGCCGAGGACGCGGCGCCGAATCGTCTCGCGCGCGCGAAGGCCGAGATCAACCAGCTCGTCTCGCGACTCGACGGCCATCGCGTCGGCCTCATCGCCTTCGCGGGACGCGCCGTTCCGGTGTGTCCGCTGACGCCGGATCACGCGTACTTCGATACGGTGCTGTCGAGCGTCGATACCCGCAGCGCCGGTCGCGGTGGCTCGCGGGTAGGCGACGCGATCAAGACCGCGCTGCGCGGCTTTCTTGCCGGTCCCGGCGCGAAGCTGATCGTGCTGATCACCGACGGCGATGATCAAGATCCATATACCGAGGAAGCGGCGAAGAGCGCACGCGACGCCGGCGTCAAGATCGTCGCGGTCGGGCTCGGCAGTGAGACCGGCAGTCAGATCACGTTGACCGATCCGCAGAGCGGCGCGAAGACGGTCCTGATGCACGATGGCAAGCCCGTGATCTCGAAGCTCGACGGGGCGATGCTGCGCAAGATCGCACTCGTCACCGAAGGCGCCTACGTTCCCGCCGGGACGAGCGCCGTCGATCTCGATGCGATCATGGAGAGTCACGTGCAACCGATCGTGCGCGCCGCGGCCGATGCGACGGTGCGCGTGATTCCGGCCGAGCGCTACGAGTGGCTCGTGCTCGGAGCGATCGTGTTCTTGCTCGCGGCGCTATGGGTCGGCGCCGGCGCCGGTGATCGGAGAGCCACATGAGGCGCATCGTGTCGATCTCGATGTTGGTCGTGCTCGCGCTCGGCGCCTGCGAGCCCGGCGAACATCGCGAAGCTCGCGACAAGTACAACGACGGCATCGATCTGCTCGTCAAACCTGACTTCGATGCCGCCGAGAAGGCGCTGCTCGATGCACGCAGCAGCGCCGGGCTCGACCCCGAGCTGAGGTTTCGCGCCGCCTACGATCTCGGGATGTCGTACGCCGCACACGCGGACAAGATGAAGACAGGCAAGGACGCCGACCTCGCGAAGGCGCTCGAGCTCGAGCAACAAGCGGTGTCGTGGTTCTCGGATGCGTCGCGCCTCCACAAGGAGGACAAGGACACCCAGGCGAACCTCGCGATCGTGCGCGCACGTGCCCAGGCGCTGTCCGACGAGCTGCGCCGCGGCGAAGGCAAGCTCGAGGCGAGACTCGATGCGGTGATCAAGGACCAGCGTGGCGTGCTCGAAGAAGGGCGTAGCGCCTGGGCCGCGATCAAGCAGACCGGCGGCGCCGATCCGCTCGCGCAACAAAGCGCGTTGACGCTGCTCGCCGACAAAGAGCGAGGCATCGTCGCCGAAGCCGGCGTGATCGGCGATCTGGCCGCCGACGAGATCGACTCGATCGGCAAGAAGGCCGAGGACAAGCGGACCGACGAAGAGAAGGTCCGGGTCGTCCAGTTGAAGAACCTCGATCTGTACCTGCTCGAAGGTCGCGCACGGATCGCGGAGTCACGGCGCAAGCTGCAAGAGCTCGCGGCCGAACAAGGCGTCGACCGCGCCGAGGCCGCTTTGGTCGCGCTCAAGCGCGCACGCGAACAGCTCCTCGATCCGATCACCGTGCTGCGTGAGGTCGCCGGCGAGGAGCTCCAGTTGATGCAGGAGACGCTGGCGGTCGGCCAGGTCCAGAGCAAGAAGGTCCTCGAAGCCAAGCAGCCCGACCAGATCATCCCGGCCTGGCTCCAGCCTCCCGTGATGGCCGAGCGCCAAGGCGGGTTGCGCGACCGCGTCGAAGAGGTTCGCGCGCGTCTCGCGGCAGCGGTCGAGAATTCCAACAAGCAACCGGACAAGAAGCCCGAGCAGCAGAAGCTGTTCGAGCGGCTCCAGGTCGCGCTGCCGTTGATCGGCGACGCGAGCGCCGCGCAGGACCGTGCGCGCAAGGCGCTGACCGACACCAAGCTGACCGAAGCGAGCGACGCCGAACGCGAAGCGCTGATCGCTCTGTCGAAGGCGATCGAGCAGTTCGCCGATCTCAAGCAGACGATCGATCTCGCGTGGGAGACCCAGCAGCGGCTCGTCGGCCTACTGTCACCCGAGGCCGCGAAGCAACTGCCGGCCGGCGAGCGCGCGAGCGAAACGAAAGACGCGCTCGCGCGCAACCTCGCGCGAATGCCGCGGATCAAGGAGCTGCTCGCCGACGAGGTCGCCAAGCTCGCCGCGCAAGAGCAGCAGATCGAGGCGAAGGCAGGTGCCGGCAGCGGCAGTGCCGCGCCGGATCCAAAGCAGGTCGAGGCGGCCAAGCAACAGGTCGCGGCGATGAAGCAGCAGATAATGCAAGCGGAGACGCTGCGCGGTGAAGCCGACAAGGCCCTCGCCGAGCTCGCAGCCGCGCTCAAGGCCAACCACGATCCCCTGACGCCGGCGAAGGCAGCGCAGACCAAGATCGAAGAGCTCCGGCGGCTGTTCTTCAACTTGATCGAGCACCTCCAGGAGCTGATCCGCCAGCAAGGCGAGACCAAGGACCAGACCTCGCAAGCGAACACCGAGGACGACTTCACGCGCGCTCCCAAGCTTCCCGGGCTCGTCACCCGCCAGGACGAGCATCTGACGATGGCGAAGGCGATCACCGAGGCGCTCGCGAAGCAGGCGGATGCCGCGTCGAAACAACAGGGCCAGCCTCAACCCGGACAGCCCGATGCCAAGGCATTCTCTGCGGCGGCGGCCGAGGTTCGGCTCGCCGAGAACGAGATGACCGACGCCAAGACACCACTCACGAAAGCAAGCTCGGCGCCGCAGTCGGTGAGCCTCAAGCCTTCGGTCGATAGCCAAGCGAAAGCGATCGAGCACCTCGAGAATGCGCTCAAGCTGCTGCAGCCGCCGCAGAAGCAAGATCAAGACAAGCAGAAGCAGGATCAGCAGCAGCAGCAGCAGCAGCAGCAGCAGCAAAAGGACAAGGAGAAGCAGGACCAGCAGCAACAGCAGCAGGGCGGCGCAGGACAGCGCGCTCGCGATGAAGATGCCCGCCGCCAGCGCGAGAAGCGCGAGCACGAGTCGCAGTCCGATCCCGTGGAGAAGGACTGGTGATGCGTCGCTTCGCGCTTTTGATCCTGCTAGCGCTCGCGGGTACCGCGGCCGCGGATCCGACCGCCGAGATGGGTGTCTCGCAGAACGAGCAGCCGCACGCGGGGTTGCCATTCGTGCTGCACGTCGTCGCTCGAGGGTTCGACGAGTCGCCGCAACCCGAGCAGCCGAAGCTCGCGATTCCCGGCGCGCACATCACGCCGCTCGGCGCGAACCCGAGCGTGTCGCGCAGCATCCAGATCATCAACGGCCGGCGCAGCGAATCGTCGACGGTGACGTTCGACTTCCAGTGGCGCGTCGAGGTCGACAAACCTGGCCCCGTGCACGTCGGTCCGATCACGATCGTTCAAGGCAGCCAGCGCGCGACCTCGAACGGTGCTGACTTCCAGCTCGATTCGGTGCCGACCACAGATGCGATGCGCATCCAGCTCGCCCTGCCCGATCGACCGGTGTTCGTCGGTGAGACGATCGAGGCCTCGCTCGTGTGGCTGTTTCGCCAGCAGCCCGAGGACCAATCGTTCTCCGTGCCGCTGATGTCGATGCCTGAAGTTTCGGTCGCCGCGCCTCCGGTCGCGCCGCGCACGCGGACGATCCCGATCGCCGCCGGCTCGAAGCAGCTGCAGTTGCCATACGACCTCGATGCCGTCGACGTCGCGGGCGTCAAGTACAACCGCGTGACGATCCACTTCTTCGCGACGCCCAGGCAAGGCGGCAAGGTCGAGGTCCCCGGCGCTTCGGTGATCGCGGCACTCGCGGTGGGCCGCGCAGATTTCTTCGGCCGCGCGCCGACGCAGCTCTATCGCGCCACCGACGCGCCGCACACGTTCGAGGTCAAGCCGCTTCCCGAGACCGATCGTCCCGCGTTTTTTGCGGGTGCCGTCGGCAATCAGTTCGCGATCGCGGTCGCGACGAGCCGTTCGGTCGTCCAGCTCGGCGAGCCCGTCGAGCTCGCGATTACGGTCAAGAGCAATCAGCGACTCGACACGCTGTCGCTCGGCAAGCTCGATGGCCCCGGAGGCTTGCCGAAAGACAAGTTCGTCGTCCCTGCCGACTCGCCGACGGGCGAGCTGTCCGATGACGGCAAGTCAAAGACGTTCAAGGTCACCGTGCAGGTCACGGGACCCGCGACCGAGATTCCGGCGCTCGCGTTCGCCTACTTCGATCCGGTCAAGGGCACGTACCAGACGATCCACAGCGATCCGATCGCGGTCTCGGTCAAAGGTGGCAGCGTCGTCGGCGCGGGCGATGTGATCGCCGCGGCGGATCCCAAGAAGTCCGCGGCGAATGCGCCGCATGAAGCCGAGCTCGCGCTCGTCGGCGCCGATCTCGCGCTCTCGCAGCAGGACGACGCGCTCGGCCGGCCGTTCGGCGGAACGCTGATGTGGATCTTGATCGCGCTCTTGTATGCGGTGCCAGTCGCCCTGTTCGCCGCGCGGAGCTGGCGGTTGCGCACCGCGTCCGATCGCGAAGACGCAGCGGAGGCGCGTGATGCGCGGCGGCGTGCCCTCGACGAGCTTGCACGTGCCGAGAAGACCGCGGCGCGCGATGCCGCGGGCCCGCTCGCAGCCGCGCTGCGCAACCTCGCGCGCGTTGTCGACCGCGAGCTCGATCATGCGCTCCTCGCGAGGATCGAGACCGAAGGCTATGCCCCGAGCTCGAGCGGCTCGCCGTTGTCTGCAGATGTTCGACTGTCCGCCGAGAAGCTCGTGCAACGTCTGGCGACGCGACCGACATCATCGGCGGCAAAGACGTCGACGGCAGCGCTCGTGCTGTTCGCGCTCGCTCGGTCCGCACACGGTGCACCCGTGATCGCGCAGGTCTCGCCGGAGGACGCGCTCCGCGAGGGCCGCTCTCAGTACCAAGAAGCGATGACGTTGACCGAACCGACGGCGCGCAAGGCGGCCTTCGCACGTGCGGCCTCTGCGTTCGCCGATGCTTCGCGAGGCCTCCCAGAAAGGCCCGAGCTCCTGACCGACTGGGGCAACGCGGCTCTCGGCGGCGGCGATGTCGCGACCGCCACGCTCGCTTATCGTCGAGCGCTCGCACTCGATGGCGCGAATGTCCGCGCACGTCGCAACCTCGCGTGGTTGCGAAGTCGCACGTCAGAGACGTTCCGACCCGCGCTCGGCAGCGCGACCGACACGCTGTTCTTCTTCCACCAGTGGACGCGCGCACGCCGGCTGCTCGTCGGTGGCTTCGCGTTCGCGATCGTGATCCTGCTGGTGATTCCGTGGTCGGGACGGCGGCGCAAGAGCCTGACCGCGCTGGCCGTCGTGCCGCTCGTCGTGTGGATCGCGATGCTCGCGTCGGTCGTCCTCGATGATCCGCGTGCCGACGACGCCGTCGTGATGGATGCCGTCGTGATGCGAGCCGCCGATAGCGCGGGCGCACCGGCCGCGATGGTGCAGCCCCTGCCGCGCGGTGCCGAGGTCACCGTCCTCGAGAACCGCGATACGTGGACCCGCATTCGCCTCGCCAGCGGCACCGCCGGCTGGGTCCCAGCGGGTGCGGTCGAGCGGATCACGCGGTAGGCTGCGCGCGTGACGCGTCGCCTGTATCACGCAGATTCGTATCTTCGCCGGTTCGATGCCGCGGTCGTCGCGGTGACCTCGTACAAAGATCAGCCCGCGATCGTGCTCGATCAAACCGCGTTCTATCCGGAGGCTGGAGGGCAGCTCGGCGATCGAGGCACGCTCGGCGCGATAACGGTTCGCGACACGCAAGAGCTCGACGACGGCACCATCGTGCACGTGTTCGAAGGCGACGCGCCCGCCGTCGGTTCTCGCGTGACCGGCGAGCTCGATTGGGCCCGCCGCCGGCAACACATGGCGCAGCACACCGCGCAGCACTTGCTGTCGGGGACGCTCCTCGAGCGCGCGCAAGCGCCGACCGCATCGGCACGCCTCGGCGAGAGCTCGCTCACGATCGATGCCGCGCGAGATCGAATTCCCGAGGTCGAGCTCGCGGCCGCCGAGCAACTCGCGAACGATCTGATCGATGAGGACGTGCCGATCCGCGCGTGGTTTCCCGATCCCGCGGAGCTCGACGCGATCAAGCTGCGTCGCGATCCGAAGGTCTCCGCCGACATTCGCGTCGTCGCGATCGGCGACTTCGATTTTTCGCCGTGCGGTGGCACGCACTGCTCGCGCACCTCGCAGATCGGATCGATCCGGATCACGGGCGCGGAGCGCTACAAGGGCATGACCCGCGTGACGTTCACGGCCGCGCGTCGCGGGCGCGCCGAGCTGTTCACCCGCGATCAGCTGCTACGCGGGCTCGCGAGCCAATTGTCCTGTGCACCTGCCGAGGTTCCGGCCGCGGTCGACAAGCTGCGCCGCGATGCCTCGGGCTCCGCCGACGAGCTCACCACTCTCCGAAGCCGGCTCGCGACGATGATCGCAGGGTCCCTACCAGGCACCGGCGCCGCGATCGCGGCGGTACCGGGCGACGCCGAGCTGTTGCGCGCGACGGCCGCCAAGCTCGTCGCAGCCGGACGCGACGCGATCCTGTGCGCGACCGACGAGACCGGGACCACCGTCGTGGTGTTCCGTGCATCGGGCTCGCAGCTGGATTGTGGCGCCTTGTGGAAACGCCTGTCCGCCCGCTTCGGCGGACGCGGCGGAGGCCGCGCAGACCGCGCCGAAGGCCGCCTCACGACCGTGGTTGCCGACTGGGCCGCCGCGATCGCCGAGGGTGCCTAGATCGTCTTCGCGTAGAACGGAACGTCGATCCGCTGCTCGACGGGCGAGCTCGGAAACGCAGCGCGCATCAGCTCGCCATGGATGCAATTGCCGAGCGCGGTGCCATTGAGCTCGGCCGGCTTGAACAAGATCGTTTTGGGCCTGCCGCTCGGCGTGATCGCGATGACCGCGTGCAATTCGCTCGGCACATTTCCATCGTGATGATCGCGCAAGCACTTCTGCACCGCGGGCTGTCTCGAGGCAATCGCGGTGTCGTACGTGATCGCCGGCCTGCTCGGATGCGTCTTGACCACGACCTTGTTGTCGGGGGGGCCCACGACTGCGGAGCCCGCGTCGCTGCCAGGCCTCACCGGATCTCGAGCGCTCCCTGCCGAGCCCTGGTCGACCACGACGGCCGAGCCCGGACCGGTGATCGGCGGATTCGCGTTCCCTGACTCCGCGTACACGGTGAATTGCTGCGGCGGCGTCTGCATCTGCGTCCACACGAGGAAGAGTGCGCCGCCCGTGATCAGCACCATCATCGCGGCGAGCAGCGGCCAGATCAGGCTGCGCGGCTGATTGACGATCACGGTGTTCGGGGCGGGCGAGAGCTGACCACCGCGCAACGGCTGCAGGCTCGGCGCGCTGCCGGTGCTCTCGATGCCGAAGGGCGGAGGCGTGCCACCTTGAAAATCGCCGCTCACGCCGGGGCGCAACGGTGCGGCCGCAGCGACGAAGGGGGGCGCCGCCTCGACCTCGGTCTCTACCGACGGAAACCCGTCGTCATCATCGTCTTCCTGTGGCGGCACGTCGTCGTGCGCGATCAGCGGCATCGTCGAACGCGAACCGATGCCCGAGGCGCTGCGGTTGATGACGCTCGCGACCTGATGAACGCGCTTGCCGATGTCGTCGGCGAAGTTTTCACGCACGAAGTCACCGAGCTCGCCTTGCGTCCAAGGCCTCTTGCCTTCGAGCGCGTCGATCACCGCCGTGCCGAACTGGCGCGCGGTGTCGTAGCGCGTGTTGGGATCGCGTTCGAGCGCACGTTCGAGCGCGGCGGCGAGCTTATCCGGAATATCGGGCCGGTAACGGCGGATGTCCGGAATCGGCTGTTCCATCACGGCACGGAACGTCAGGTAGTCGGTCTTGCGCTGAAACAACCGGCGCAGCGCGAGCATCTCGTACACGACGACACCGAGCGCGAAGATGTCGACGCGATGATCGATCGCAGCGCCGCGCAGCTGCTCTGGCGCCATGTACGCATACTTGCCTTTGACGGTGCCGGTCTGCGTGTTCGCCGACGCGCCTTTTGCCTTCGCGATGCCGAAGTCGAGCACCTTCGCGATGCCCGAATCCGTGAGGAATACGTTCGATGGCGTGACGTCGCGGTGAACGATCCCGAGACCTTCACCACTGCGATCTTTGAGCTCGTGCGCGTAGTGCAAGGCGTCGCAGGTCTGGGTGATCACGCCGGCGATGAAGCCGAGATCGAGCGGCGTGGCTTCCTTCGAAGCCTTCCGCAACAGGGGGAGCATCGTGATGCCTTCGAGGTACTCCATCACGATGTAGAGCTGGCCATCGGTCTCGCCGAGCTCGTAGACCTGACAGATGTTCGCGTGCGACATCTTCGACGCGATCCGCGCCTCCGCGATCAACATCTGCCGGAACCGCGCGTCATCCGCGAGGTGCGGGAGGATGCGCTTGATGACGTAGAGCTTCTCGAAGCCGGCGGCGCCTTCGAGGCGCGCGAGGAAGATCTCGCCCATGCCACCGGAAGCGAGGCGCGCGAGCAGCTCGTACCGACCCAGGTGAGCGTGGGTCTGAGCCCCAGGCATCGCCATTCCTCCCGCCAAGTGTAGCAGAGCTAGGTTGCCCGCCGCGACTCGCCCACGCGCCTACATGCCCCCACTCATCTGGAGTTAACGCTCTGGGGTAGCGGCTCGCAGCTGCTTCCGCTCGCGGCGTTCGCGCTTGCGAGCATCTCCCGCAGTCTCGCCGGCGAGGCGCGTCGAGATCTCGAGGTTGCCAAACCACACCGAGCCCGTGATCCGCAGCATCGGTTGAGACTCGTCGACCTCGCTCGACATCCGGTGACGCTCTTCGACGTTGCCGGCAAACGAAGACGCATCGACATCGATCGCGAGCCAAGGCGGGAGGATCAGCTCGAGGTTTCCCATCAGCACGCGCACCTCGATCGTCGTCACGCCGGGAGCGATCGAGGCTTCGCGGAAATCGAGCTCGGCGTTCCCCCACATGACGCGCACATTCAGCTTGCGAGGCACCGTCCACCGACTGCGGCGCTCCACCGTTCCCATGATCACGCGCAGCTTGGTTGTTTCGGCCCGCTTGGGATCATCGATGGCGTGCGAGCCGACGGGCACGAGCGCCGTCGAGGTCGCGAGATCAGCGACGAGGGAATCGAGCTCCGCGATCGTCTTAGCGCCATGCGCGAGGTCGAGGCGCCGATCAAGCTCGTCGACGTCGATCAAGTCGTTCGCGTAGGCATCCGAGAGCTGCAGGATTGCGAGCTCGCGACGATCGCGGAGGGTGGCGAGGCTCTGACTCATCACATGGTCATACACCGGAATCGTCGGCACGAACGCCCGTGCTAGGTTGCCTCGGATGCGTTGCGAGCTGCACTGCCACTCGACTTGCTCGGACGGCACCGAGACACCCGAGCAAGTGGCTACACGCGCGGCCGCACGCAAGGTCGAGATCTTCGCACTCACCGATCACGATACGTGCGCCGGGTCCGCGGCCGCGATACCGGCGGGTGCGCGCGTGCTGCGAGGCGTCGAGCTGTCGTGCGATGATCCGGAGACCGGCCGAACGATCCACGTACTCGCCTACGATCGCGGTCATCCGGGCTGGGCGGATCTCGCGACGCGAATTGCGTCGCTCGGTGAAGCGCGTCGCAACCGACTGCGGGTGATGACCGCGCGGCTCGCACAACGCGGCATCCGGATCGACGTCGAGCCCCTGCTCGCCGCGACCGGACGCAGCGTCGGCCGTCCCGACCTCGCGCGCGCGATGGTCAAGGCGGGCGCCGTGACCTCGATGAAGGAAGCGTTCTCGCGTCATCTCTACGATGGCGGTCCCGTCGACGTGCCGCATCATGCACTGTCGTTGCCCGATGCGCTGGCGCTCGGCGTCGCGGCGGACGCAGCGCTCGGTCTCGCCCATCCTCATCTCTACGACGACCACGGCGTGCGGCTGCTTCGCCAGTACCGCGACCAGGGCCTGACCGGCGTCGAGGCGTTCTACGGCTCGTACGATCCGCGCGAGCGCGCCCGCTGGATCGGCGTCGCCGACGAGCTCGGTCTCGTGTGCACCGGCGGATCGGACTGGCACGGGCCCGATGATGCGACCTCGCAGCCCGGCGTCGACCTCCCCGCCGATCGCGGCGCGCGGCTCGTCGAGTGGCTCACGGCTTCGTGATCGGCTTGAGCAGCGCTCGCTCGTATTCCGAAAGCGCGCGCTCGTAGCCGTCGAAGGCGTCGGGCCGGGCGGCGTCGAGCGCGCACCCGATCATCGCCGCGAGCGCCGCACGTGGATGTCCCGCCGCATGGAGGGCGAGAGCGAGGAACGCCGCAAGCGCCGGATAGTCGGGGTCCTCGGCGACCGCCTGCGCGAGCACGGCGACGGCATCATCGGCCCGCCCCACGTTGCGCAGTGTCGAACCGTATCCGACGACGAACCGTCTCCGTTCATATGCCGGCACGCCGAGCTGATACGCGGCTTCGTAGTGACGGATCGCGATCCGCTCGGCTCCAGCGCGATCGTGTGCGTAGGCCGCTTCGATCTGCGCGCCGGCGTGATCGGGAAACCGCACCACGAGATCGCTGGCCGCGACCAGATGATCGTCGTGCTTGCCGACCAAGCGCAGCGCCCGAACGGCCGCGAGCTCGGCGTCCGGCGTCATCGCTTTCGCTTCGGCTTGGCGGAGCGAGGCCGCGGCTTCGTCGCCTTCGCCTTCGCCTTGGGCTTCGCGCTCGCCCGCGTCTTCGCCTTTGTCTTGGGCTTCCTGTTCGGCCGGCTGGCACGCGGCGCGGGTTCGGGCTCCGGCGGTGGCGGATGGCGGCTCATCTCAGCGATGTGCGCGTATTCCGTCTCGGTCACCGGCTGCACCGAAAGTCTCATTCCGCGCCGCAACAGCGGCATGCCGGCGAGGACCGGCTCGGCGCGCATTCGCTGTAGCGCGACAAAGTACGGCATCGTCTCGACGTACTCGACATCGACGCAGTCCCAGATCGGCTTCTCGCGCGTCGCCTTCGGATCGTAGTACTTGCTCTCGGGATCGAACTGCGTTTCGTCGACGACGCCCGTCCTCACGACCCTTGCAAGACCCGCGACGCCCGGGGGCTCGCAGCTCGAGTGATAGAACAGCACGTCGTCGCCGACCTGCATCTGCCGCATGATCGCGCGCGCGAAGTGGCTGCGCACACCACTCCACGGCTCGACACGCACGCGCTCGAGGTCGGCAATGCTGAAACCGTCTGGCTCTGTCTTCATCAGCCAATACTGCTTGGCCATGTGCGGACTATCGCAGAACCGAGCGCCCGCGCGGCGCCGCGGCGGCCGCGAACGTCAGGCGACTACCGGGTCGCGATGACCGAACGCGCGCCGTACGCGCTATCTCGCACGTCGTAGGCGATGACCGGGTTTGACGCGACGAGGTTCGGGACCTGGGCCGCGATCGCCGCAACTTGTGCGTACGCCACCTTGGCCTGGTCGCGCCAAGGCTGAACGAGCTGGCTCGCCGCGTCGACCAGCGCGTAGTGGGTTGCAAGATCCCGACCGACGCTTCCAGGCGGCAGCGGTGGAATCATCGACAGGAACCGCACCGCCGCTCCCTCATATAGATCGCCCTTCGAATGAAGCGCGACGATCTGGCGCTCGGGATCGGACGATTGGATCACCGCGTCGAGCAGCGCCGCGCTCGGGCTGATCGCCTGCGCGAGCGCCTGTGCGCCCGCGGGCGTCGGAGTGACTCGCACTTGACGTTCGTTGACCATCGCCGTGCAGTTCGCCGCGAAGATTGCCGCATCGAGCGCAGGGGCGGGCGTCCGCGCATCAGGTGGCGAGCTTGCGACGCTGCGACATTGAGCCGGAAGGCTGCTCGCATTGACGGCGGGTGGCTGCGCAGGATCGGCAAGCGCCGACGTTATCGATCCCGAGACGATCAGAAGTGCTACCAGCGTGCGCATACGACCTCTCTTTCGAGACAGGGTCGTGCATCGCATGTGCCTACGAGATCGGGCGCCCGACATCGACGACGTGGATCGGCAAACTTCCGGACGCCTTGCGAACCTCGTCGGCGAACGCGGTTAGATTTACATTAAATGAGAATCGAGTCTCCGCATCGAGCGGACGAAAGAAGTCGTCGTAATGCGTCGGTACGATGATCTTGGGCTGTAGTCGGGCGACGATCCGTTCGACGTAGCGCGGCGTGAATCGGCGGCCCGAGATGCCGCACAGAAACACATCGACGTCGCGATCGCGGATCTCGGACTCTTCGAGGTCGGCCGAGCCTTGGTGATAGAACGTGAAGCCCGCGACCTCGATGTAGATCCCCCACACCTGGCCGCAGCGATAGGCCTGCGGTGACAGCTCGTCGACGTGATCGCACGTCAGCTCACCGCTGTACGGAATCCGCAGCCCGAGCTGCAGCTTCGAGTGCCTACTCGGCACGAAGTGAAATCGAAATGGCCCGACCTCGTACGTCCGATGCGCCTCCACGAGGACCGCCTGTTCCGGGAGCCCGTGCAGCTGCATCAGCGAGTCGAGCGAGGTCGAGCCAAACACCTTGCAGCCAAACGTGCGCGCGATCGTCGGAACGTCCATCGCGTGATCGAAGTGAGTGTGACCCACGAGCACCGCATCGGCGCGATCGATCCACCGCGCGACCGCGGCGTCGGACGACGGCACGACGCGCCGGCGCGCGAAATCCGCAAACGGGAGCCGAGTCACGTACGGGTCGATCCAGACGACCGTGCCCTGATAAGCGAACCGAAACCCTGCCGTACCGAGCCACGTGACCTCGAGCCCCGCCGGGAGCCGCACGGAGTCGGGCCACGCGAGCTGCCGAGCTGTTAGCAAGTCGCTCGCGTGTTGGCGGCGCGCGGTCGCGAAGTAGGCGAGCGCAGAGCCAACATGAGCAAGGCCTCCGAACATGGGGCTACTTTACGACGCTCCCGGCTCCCATGCGGACCGTTGCAGCGCTACAACGTGGCACCAACCAAGGAGTGTTCCCATGGCTTTCACCCTACCCGAGCTGCCCTACGCGAAGGACGCGCTCTCCCCCGTGATCTCGGCGGAGACGATCGAATATCACTACGGCAAGCATCACCAGGCATACGTCAACAACCTCAACGGTCTCGTGCCCGGTACGAAGTACGAGAAGATGACGCTCGAGGAAGTGGTCAAGGCGACCAACGGCCAGGCGAGCGAGAAGAAGATCTTCAACAACTCGGCGCAGGTCTGGAACCACACGTTCTACTGGCACTGCCTCGCACCGAAAGCAGGCGGCGAGCCGACCGGTGCGATCAAGAACGCGATCGACGCGACGTTCGGCAGCTTCGCGGACTTCAAGAAGAAGTTCTCCCAAACCGCGATCGACACGTTCGGCTCGGGATGGGCGTGGCTCGTCAAGAACGCCGACGGCTCGCTCGCGATCGAGTCGACCTCGAACGCGGAGACCCCGTTCGCGATCGGCAAGCAGTGCGTCCTGACCTGCGACGTCTGGGAGCACGCCTACTACATCGACTATCGCAACGCGCGACCGAAGTACGTCGAAGAGTTCTGGAAGCTCGTCAACTGGGGCTTCGCGAACAAGAACCTCGGCTGATCACCGCACTGCGGATCGCGAACGCGGTCCGATCTCGAGCGACTCGCGCTCAGGGCTAGCCGGTACTGCAGTGCGAGCATCGCTCGCGGTGGTGCTCGATCCCGAGCGACTCGGGCTCGGTTACAGGCTGTACTGCGACGCGAGCGCTTTGACGCGCGAGCGAACGCCGGAGGCGGCGCGGCGTAGGCCGTCTCCGAGCATGCGCGGTGCCGGCGCGTGTGGCGCGAGCCTCGCGAACAGCGACATCGCGACCGACGTCAACAGCGACGGTTTGCGGGGCTCCGGCGAGGGCAGCGGATCGAGCGCGTTGCGGATCGATCGCAGCATGGTTCCGTGAAACGGAACGGGGTCGGCATCCGGTGCCGGCAACGCGAGCCGATCCATGCGCGCAGCGGCCGCGTTCCGTTCGGCGACGGTCGCGCGGGTCATGGCGCGCGCGAGCGATTCCGCGGCGACGACGATGTCTTCGGTTGGATCCACCGGCGTCGCGTGCACCGGGCAGAACGGACACGAGGACTGCGCCGCGATGTTGTAAGCGCGGCTGCACGTGGGGCAATGCAGATAGCTCATGACCTGCTCTCACCGTGCGCGCTCACGGCGATCCGAGGCAAGTTTTTGACTGAAAGGCCCGATCGGCCGGAGTGGAAAGACGATCCGCTGGATCGTCCCGCGCTCGGGGCACACGAGCAGCACACCATCGACGGCAAACGCGACGTGATACTCGAGCAACTGCCGCCGTGTCGCGGCGGTATCGAGGCTCGGCGCCTCCTCACCGGTCTTGACCTCCGCGACGAGGAGCTCGCCGCCGGCCTCGACCAAGTAATCGGCGCGCAGCTCGGTCTCGTGGGGCTCTCCGTCGACCAGCGGCGCCCACGACGTACGCGCCTGGGTCTCGACGATCCGGAAGCCTGCTCCGATCAACAGCGCCGCCGCCCTGTCCTCTCCGGCCCCCGCGCGCCTCGCTCGCCTACGAGCGCGCCATGATCCACGCCACCTCCGCGCGGCGCGCGCGAGCCATAGCGTGATGATCACGAGCGCGGCGGCGGCGAGCGCGAAGCTCGTGAGATCCATCGTGCGATCCTCGCTCGCGAATCTGACACTCACAGATCAACGGGCTCGGCCGCGCTCTCAGCATCGACGGCCGAGATGCCGATCGCATGCAGCCGAGATGCGAGCCCGCGGCGCGAACGCGACCCAAGCGCGAGCGAGAAGCGCTAGGTCTTCGGTTGCCTGCGACCGCGACGCCGGAACATCGGAAGCGCGAGCAGGAGCGCGAGCGCGCCGCCGGAATCACGGCTCGATGCACAGCCGCCGGTGCCCGCTCCGCCCGGGTCGCCGCTGCCGCTGCCGCCGCCGCCATCGAGTGACGTCACGCGGATCGCATCGAACGCGACCTTCGTATTCGACGTGCCGGGCTCGCCGGTGTTGTCACCGAGAAACACGTGCTCGTCGCCGGTGCCTGCGAAGTCAAAATCACCGAGCGCGACGAAGTCCGTCGACGATGTCTGATCGATCACGACGTGATCGACCATGCCGGCATGCGCGATCTCGTACGAGGCCTTCTTCGACGTGCCGACCGCGCCGGAGAGGTTGACCTCGAGGTGATACGAGCCGGGCGCACCGGGCTTGATGATCCATTCACCGAAGTTCGCCGCGGCCGCGTTGCTCGTCGTGCCCGTCCACTCGCTCGTGCCGGCGTAGCCGACCGTCTCCTGCCGCCAGTAGCGGGGATCGCCGCCGGCGACGTAACACGCGCTGCGCTCGTCGATCACGCCATCGGCTGGTATCGACGCGCAGCGATCCGAAGTCTTCCAGAACGCCGCGCCCATGTCGGTGAACGACGCGAGCGCGTTATCGCGATAGCCGTTCGCACGGGTCGTACACAGCGTGCTCGTCGCGCAGCATCCGTTGTAGCGACACGCCATGAGCGTTGCCCAGCGCTCGAGGCGCGGAGTGCCGGCTTGCATCACGATGCCGTCGAGCCAGTCGTTGGCGGCCAGCCAATCTTTGACGCCGTTGATATCGAGGATGACCTTGTCGTTGACGAACCAGACGGCCTGCGCGGTGTTGCCGGAGACCGTGAGGATGTCGGGGCCGTACGCCGCGACCGTCTGCGCGTAGGTACCGGCATCGAACTGAAACATCCCGAGTCCGCCTTGCTGCAGCGAGCAGGGCCCGTCGGCCGAGCCGGCGATCACCGGTCCACCGTTGCACGACGATGAGGCCGGACCCGGACAGGCGTAGGTCGCTTCAGACTGGCAATGCGCGAGGCCGGTCTCGCTCGTCGCAATACCCGCGAGCAACGCCGCGTTGTGCATGCCCATCTCGGCAGCGGAGTCGCGGATCAGCGTGTAGCGCTGCTGTTTGACCGCGGCGCTCAGGTCGCTCGCGGTCGCGCTCAGCTCCGGCGTCGGCTGATCGACGCCGCATGCAGCGAGCAAGCACAACGCAGCGATCGAGCGCACGCCCGCATAGTAACGGCAGGCGCTCGATCTTGTCGACGATCATCTATCGTCGGGCCTACTGCCTCTTAGCGATGGCGCTTGTGCGGAGTCGGCTGGACGCGCTGCCACTGGCCCGTCGAAGGATC
Organism: Myxococcales bacterium; assembly: GCA_028287115.1. Lineage (GTDB taxonomy): Bacteria > Myxococcota_A > Polyangia > Haliangiales > Haliangiaceae > JABFXX01. The sequence continues at coordinate 1,468 of JAQBQF010000294.1, read as the reverse complement.
CATCTGCCATTGCTGGATGTTCGGCCCCTGCATGCCCCGCGGCATGTTCTGGAACGGTTCGGCCTCGTCTTGCGAGTCCTGGGGGTCCTGCGAGTCGTCTTGCGCGTCTTGTGCGACCTGCTCGGGTAGCTCGCCGAGCTTGGCCTTGACGGCGTCCTTCGCGCCGTCGCTGTGGACGACCTCGAGATCGACCGTCGTGCCTGGCTTCGTCATCGCGATCGTGTTGCGCAGGACGTCGCTCGAGCGCATCGGGACGCCGTTCATCGCAACGATCACGTCGCCCTGCCTGAGACCTGCCTTTGCACCGGGGCCGTTCGAGTCGAGCCTTGCGACCGCCACGCCGCTCGTGGCACCGACCTTGAGCTTGTGCAGCTTGAGCAACGAAGAAGACACGGTCGCGATGTTCGCGCCGAGGTAACCGCGTGCCACCTTGCCGTCGCGGACGAGCATGTCCATGATCGGGCGCGCCATGTTCGTCGGGATCGCGAAGCCGATGCCCTGATAGCCGCCGCTGCGCGAGGCGATCGCGGTGTTGATGCCGATCAGCTCGCCCTTGAGGTTGACGAGCGCGCCTCCGGAGTTACCGGGGTTGATCGCGGCGTCGGTCTGGATGAAGTCTTCGTACTCCTCGATGCCGACGCTGCCGCGACCCTTGGCCGAGACGATGCCCATCGAGACCGACTTGCCGACGCCCATGCCGTCGCCGACGGCGAGCACCACTTCACCGAGCCGCGCGGCGGATGAATCGCCGAACGCGATCGGCTTGAGCGGCGGGAACTTGCCCTTGAGCTGGAGCACGGCGAGATCCGCCTTGGGATCCTTACCGACGACCTTTGCATCGAGCTCGGTGCCGTCCTGCAGCGTCACCTTGATGTCGGTGAAGCCGTTGACGACGTGCGAGTTCGTCAGGATCCGGCCGTCCGCGGTGACGATCACGCCGGAGCCCTTGGCCTCTGCGCGGCGTCCCCGCTGCTGCTGGCCGAAGAACGGCGACGATGGATCGCTGAAGAACGGATCGAACGACGCCGGTCCGCCCCTGCTCTCGCCGCTCACGGAGATATTAACGACGCTGTCGACGACGCGCTCGGCGACATCTGCGATCGAGCCGTCGGTCGGCATCGCAGGTGTCGCGTAGGCAGACGTCGTGCCGCTGTGCAACGCGGCGCCGGTACCGATCAACCCCACCGCCGCGACGGCGGCGAGCAAGCTGGTGCGTAGAGATGAGCTCATGATGTTCCTACCTCGTTCTGACAGACCCGTTGGTTACGAACCTTGGACCTGGCAAGAGGTTGCCTATATTCCTCTCGCCTAACCGGTTGATCGGTCAGGCACTCTGGATGGCAAAAACTGACAACGGCTTGCGGAGATCGCTCTCCGCAAGCCGGGCCTCTCGTCAGCGAAGTTGTTAGTGCGCGCTGCCGGCCGCGGGTGCCGGTGCGGGCTTCGGTGCCGCCGCCGGCGTGGTCGG
>JAQBQF010000290.1 GCA_028287115.1 Myxococcales bacterium | reverse complement strand
AGCAGTTCTCGTGGAAGAGCCTGCTCGACACGTATGCGTGCACCGAGTGCGCACGCTGCACCAACTATTGCCCCGCGTACAACACCGGCAAGAACCTGTCGCCGATGCAGCTGATCCACGACATCCGGTACGAGATGCTCGATCGGGTCGAGCTGCGGGACAAGATCACCGAGCTCGAGACGAGCGTCGGCAACCTCGAGGAGTACTCGAAGTCGAACGGCGGAGACGAAGCGCATCCGCACCCCGATCTCGTGTTCGCGCGCGAGCAGCTCGCGAAGACCAAGACCGAGCTCGACACGATGCCGAAGATGACCGGCGGACGCGTGCAGGAAGACACGCTCTGGGCGTGCACGACGTGCGGCGCCTGTCAGGAAGTTTGCCCGGTGTTCATCGAGCACCCGCTCAAGATCATCCAGATGCGGCAGAACCTCGTGCTCGAGCAGGAGAAGACGCCGCCCGAGCTGCAGCGCACGTATCGCAACATGGAACGGCAGTCGAACCCGTGGGGCTTGCCGGCGGATTCGCGCATGGACTGGGCGAAGGACCTCGACGTCCCGACGATCGAGGAAGTTCCGGATCCCGAATACATCTTGTGGGTCGGCTGCGCGGGCGCGTTCGATAGTCGGATCATCAAGCAGACGCGCGCGATGGTGAAGGTCTTGAATACCGCGGGCGTGAGCTATGCGGTGCTCGGGCATAGCGAGGCGTGCACGGGCGATCCGGCACGGCGCACCGGCAACGAGATGCTGTTCCAGATGCTCGCGGAGCAGAACATCGAGACGCTGAAGGCGGCGAAGGCGAAGAAGGTCGTCACGAGCTGCCCGCACTGCTTGCATACGCTGCGGCACGACTATCCGCAGTTCGGCGGCGAGTTCGAGATCGTGCACCACACGCAGCTGATCGATCAGCTCTACAAGTCGGGCGCGCTCAAGACCGAGAAGTCGTCGATCGGGAAGGTCACGTATCACGACAGCTGCTATCTCGGCCGGTGGAACCGCGAGTTCGATGCGCCGCGCGACGTGATCAAGGCGTCGGGCGTGGCGAACGTTGTCGAGATGGAGCGCAACAAGAAGCATGGCTTCTGTTGCGGCGCCGGCGGTGGTCGGATGTTCATGGAAGAGGCGGAAGGCCAGCGCGTCAACTTGAACCGGACCGACGAGATCATCGCGGCCGAGGTCGAAGCGGTCGCGGTCGCCTGCCCGTTCTGCAACATCATGCTGACCGACGGCATGAAGCAGCGGAACGTCGAGGATAAGATCCAGGTGCTCGATGTCGCCGAGCTCGTCGCGGCGAGCATCCCCGATGTGCCGCTGTCGGCGCTCGTTCGCAAGAAGCAGCGCGCAGCAGCGGAGTAGATCCCTCGCGCTGACGCGTGGGGGCCGGCTTGTCGTCTATGATGCGGGCGATGAAGGGCTGGCTGATCCTCTGTGCGCTCGCCGCAAGCTGCACCTCCGATGGAACGCGCGCACGTTGCGCGGCGGGTGGTGCGCTGACGAGTTGTCCCGACTACCCGCGAACCGCGCAAGGCGCGTGCTGGAAGCTCGTCGATTGTGCGGTGATTCCGCTCAGCAAGGACGATCCGAATCGCTTCGACTGGGGACGGTGTGTCGACGGGCTCGAGACGCAGACGGATGACGTCCAGGATCTGATCGTGTCGTGTATCGCGGCGTCGTCGTGCGATGCGTTGCAAGTGCAAGGCTCGCCGGATGATCCGAACGTCGGGGACATCCATTGCCTGCATCTGGGAGCGCGATAGATGCGCGCACTCGTCGTGATCGTGGTGTGTGCGCTGGCTTCCGTGGCGCACGCGCAGAATGCGGAGGTGCCGGGGCTGATCAAGCTCGTCGAGCAGCAACCGCCCGACATGGATCGCTCGGCGTGGAAAGACAAGCGGCGCGATGCGACGCGCAAGCTTGGCCAGAGTAAAGACAAGCGCGCGGTACCGGTGCTGATCCGGATCGCGGAGACCGAGACGTTCGATATCGTCGGCGAGATCGCGATCGAAGGGCTCGGCACGCTCGGCGATCGATCGGCCGTGCCGGTGTTGCAGAAGATCGTCGCCGATACGTCGCGCGAGGAGAGTCAGCGAGATCTGGCGAGGAAGTCGCTCGCGAAGCTCGGAGTCGCCGTCGCCGCGGAGACACCGCCGGTAGGCACGGGAGGTGGAAGCGCCGCGACGGTGGCCCCGACGACCGGTGGCGACGCGGGAAGTGGCTCGCCGCCGCCGCCGCCCGAGACGAGTGGAGGCAGCATGCTGCTCGGGACGAAGTCGGCGGAGGAGATGCCGGCGTTGCCGGTGCTGCCGGACGACGTGCTCGCGGCCTACGATCGGCTGACGTTTGCGGGTGGCACCGCGAGCCTCGGCTACGACACGATTCGTAAGCGGCTGTCGTTTGCGGCGGACGTCGCGGGGCTGTATCAGAAGCGGATCGAGCGCGAGAAGATGGCGTGGGGCGTCGATGTCGCTGCGCATGTCGTGACCGGGCTCATCGATCCCACCGGGCGCGCCCAATCGCGCGGCGCGCAGCTCGACCTCAATGCGGCCGCCGAGGCACGATTCTATTCGGGGCAGGTGTATGGCATCGGCAAAGCCGCGGCCGCGACACACGTCGACTACATCTCCGACGTCGATCCGACGAACGCGATGGCTGACGTCAAAGAGACCAAGGTCCAGGCGGATCTCGAGATCGCGATCGGCGGTGGGTATGGCAGGTTGCTCGACATCGGGGCTGCGATTCGCGTGCGGCGGCTGGCGCGAACGCTCGAAGCGGCGCGGGCGCTTGGCAAGCCGATCGATGCGGCGACCTCGAAGAAGCTGCAGCTGTTGTGGTGGTCGTTGCGCGGCGATCGCAGCTCGTATCGCTCGCTCGTCGCGACGGTCGCGGTGCTGCGAGAAGCGGGCATCTTGCTCGGTGAGCCCGATGCGGGCGTGACCTACGAGATCTTGAATGTGTTGCGCGACTCGCAGCTGTACGTGCGGCCGAGTGGCGTCGACGTGCAGCTCGCGTTTGGCGAAGGCTATCTGCAGCGGCCGGACAATCCGATGAACATCGAGCGCGGACGGATCGAGCAGTTGCTCGTCCAGGCCGGATACGGCCAGCAGCTCGACGAGGACGAGCTCGAGATCTCGGGGACCGCCTATGGGCGTCTGCGGTTATTCGCGGCCGACACGGATCCGTCGCCGTGGGCAGCGGGCGCGACCGCGCGGCTGCGACGGTTCACCTACGGCGAGCACGGAGATCCGTTCGGGCTGTTCGATGTCACCGGTGACGTGCGGGTCTCGACGGATGGCGGAATGATGAGCCCGAAAACGGCGCGGATCGCGGGCGAGCTCGGCTTCACGTACTTGCTCAATCAGGCGTCGGGAGTGCGGCTGGCAGCGCAGGTGGCCGAGGACGGCGGCGAGTTGTTCGTCGGCGGGCAGCTGACGGCGACCTATGGGCTGCTGGACGGCACCTTTGCGCGATAATTCGGTCCGACCGAATTTATGCACTTCATGCGCAATCGTCCGCCTGGCGTCCGGCATAATTCGGTCCGACCGAATTTATGCACTTCGTGCGCATGTCCAACGCGTTACGGGCGCAACTAGTGTCTTACGCTTCGGCATGTTACATATTGGTTGAATGGTTCGACCAATCCACGATAGGAAGAGCTCGTGGGAAACCTGAGTAAAGGCCAGCACGAGACGTTGGTCGCTGTCGCGGAGACGGCGCTGCCGGCGGGCCAGTTCATTCCGGCCGCAGGTGCGCACACGGTCGACAAGGTCGAGCGGTTCATCGATCGGCTGCCGTCGCCGATGCAGCGCGGAGTCAGTGCGCTGCTAGGCGGGCTCGATGCGGCCTCGTGGATGTCGGAGCGGCGCTCGTTCGTGCGTGCGAAGCCGGACAAGCGACTCGCGATCCTCGAGAGCTGGCGACATGCAGATCCGATCCGCAGGCTGATGCTGCGGGCGCTGGTCAGCCCGCTCAAGATGGCGCACTTCGACGATCCGGCGCTCTACAAGCAGCTCGGGTGCGTGTACGACGTCGAGCGCGTGAAGGGTGAAGCGAAGCCCGCGTACATGACAGAGCGCGTGCACGCCGGGACGGAGATGGGCGGCGATCTCGCAGTCGAGTGCGATGTCGTGGTCGTCGGCACCGGTGCCGGAGGCGCGGTCGTCGGGCGCGAGCTCGCGGAAGCGGGGCTCGCGGTCGTGTTCGTCGAGGAGGGGCACTACTTCGATCGCACCGACTTCACGGGGCGCACGTTCGCGATGCAACAGAAGCTGTATCGGCGCGGCGGCTCGACGTTCAGCGTCGGCAATGTCGGGATTCCGATTCCGCTCGGGCAGACGGTCGGAGGGACGACGACCGTAAATTCCGGAACCTGCTATCGCACGCCGGATCGGGTGCTGCATCACTGGCAGACGGAGCTGGGCCTCTCCGAGCTCGGGCCCGAGCAGATGGGGAAATATTTCGAGCGCGTCGAGGACGTGCTCGGTGTCGAAGTCGCGAAGAAGAGCTTGATGGGCGGCAACGGGCGCGTGATCGAGCGCGGCTGTAATGCGCTCGGGTTCAAGCGGCACGGACCGCTGAAGCGCAATGCGCCGGCGTGCGACGGCCAGGGTGTGTGCTGCTTTGGCTGTCCGACCGACGCGAAGCGCTCGACGAACGTCAGTTACGTGCCGCTCGCGCTCAAGGCGGGTGCGGAGCTGTTCTCGGCCGCAAAGGTGCGCCGCGTGATCATCGAAGGCGGCCGCGCCAGTGGCGTCGTCGCGAAGACCGAAGATGGGCACACGCTGACGGTGCGCGCGCGCGCGGTCGTGATCGCCTGCGGGACGATCTTGACGCCGCTCGTGCTCGGCGCGCAGGGGCTCGGCGGGCGCTCGGGTCAGCTCGGCAAGAATCTCTCGATCCATCCCGCGTGCGGTGCGCTCGCCGAGTTCGACGAGCGGATCCTGCCGTGGAAAGGGATTCCGCAAGGCTACGGAATCGAAGAGCTCCACGAAGAGGGCATCTTGTACGAAGGCGCGATGGTGCCGCTCGAGATGACGATGAGCATGACGCAGATGATCGGACCCGAGCTGATCCGGCTCGCGGAGGGCTTCGATCACGTGTCGAGCTTTGGGTTCTTGGTCGAAGATTCGTCGCGCGGATCGGTGCGCGAAGTGATGGGGCAGCCGGTGATCCAGTACTGGCTGCAAGACAAAGATGTCGCGCACATCAAGCGCGGGCTCGACGTGCTCGCGCAGGTGTTCTTCGCGGCCGGCGCGCGCGCGGTGCACTCGCCGATCGCGGGGCACGAGGTGTTGCGCAATCACGATGATCTCGCGGCGCTGCGGCGGGCGAACATCAAGGCGTGGGATCTCGATCTATCGGCGTATCATCCGCTCGGGACGGCGCGCATGGGTAGCGATCCCGCGAGCTCCGTCGTCGGGTCCGATCACGAGCTGCACGACACGCGAGGGCTGTACGTCGTCGACGGGGCGTCGGTGCCATCGGCACTCGGCGTCAATCCACAGGTCACGATCATGGCGCTCGCGACGCGGGCCGCCGAGAAGATCGCCGCGGCGCTCGGCTGAGGGCGTTTAGGAAAACGCGGCGCGCGACAGACGGAAGCACGAATTCCTGAGGCGGGCCGGCTTTGGGGGACGTGGTTTCAATAGGTTTTGCGGGCACGGCACGTGCTGTACGTCGGACCATGCGCTTAGCGACTGCCGCCCTCGCCTTCCTCCTCCCTTCGGTCGCCTCCGCGGGACCGTGGTCCGCCGGAATCAGCGTGGGCAGGACACAGAGCAAGATCGACGCGAATGCGGATGCCAATCCGACGATCGGGTTCTTCGGCCGGCTCGCATTCACGCCGCGGGTCGCCGGCCAGCTCGACGTCCAGCGGATCCAGACCGACGATCAGAGCACGGATATTCGCAGCGCGACCGGCCTACTCGCGGTCGACCTTGGTGCCGGTAAGCACCTCGTGCCGATGATCTTGGCGGGCTTCGGAATCGACAAGGCCTCGAGCAGCTACGGCTACGACACGAGCGCGACGCACCTCGAAGGCGGCTTCGCGCTCGAGTATCGCGCCGACGGTGGGCTCACGATCGGCCTCGACTTGCGGATGGGCGGCCGCTCGATCCAGCAGAATCCGCAAATCCAGCTCGCAACCGGTACGAGCGCGCTCTACGTGCCATCGACGCTGCACGAAGGCGAGTACCGCAGCGGCCGGCTCACGGTCGGCATCCGGTTCTGAGCCGCCCTGCGATAGGGTGCGATAGGGGACGGTGCACACTGTCCCTACTTGCGATCCGTAGCTTCGCGTTCTTTTTACGCCGCGAGTCCGCCGCGATGGGGACGGTGCACACTGTCGTTACCTGCAATCCGTAACTGCGCGTTCTTAGGTCACGGGCTTCGCGCTGCTGGGATCGGCTAGCTCATTTTCGAGAGCTTGCAGATCGCTCGTTTCAATCGTGTGCACCGTCCCTCTCGCTGTGGCCTCAGAGGTCGAGCTTCTGATGCCAGGTCGCGGACGGCCCCGTCGCGAAGCGCACGCTGGACAGCACGTCGTGGATGCAGCTCTGGGTTGCGAGCGGCAGGTCGGCGTTCTCGATGTTGAGCAGGCTGACGTCGCCGCTGGTCTCGACCGAGATCTCGAAGGTGACGAAGGTGTCGGTCAGGCCCTGCTTCGCCAGACGGCGCGTGCACTGCTTGAGCTCCGCACGATCGAGACCGGCGAGGAGCTGGTGCTGGCGCTGGGCGACGCCCGGGTTCGGCGCGAGTGGTGGTGCTTTGGTGTCTTCTTCGGTGACCACGAGGCGCGCGACGTGCGAGGTGTCGACGTCGACCCAGCCTGCGCGGCGGAACCGGCCTGCGCCGTCGATCGCCTCGATCGTGTGACGGCCCGGCATCACGCGTACGCGGAGCGGAGCTTCGCCGAGCTCGACGCCGTCGACCCGGATGTCGCGGCGGCCGACCGTCGCGACCTCGAGCGGCGCGGAGTTATGAGATAGCGACTCGGCGTCCGACCACACGGGGAGCGTGTGCGGCGTGGCGAGCACGAGCTGCGCGAGCTCGTCCTTGGTCATCGCGACGACGGAAGCATCACCGACGCCGGCGTGGACGTCGACGGAGCGCGCGGCCGCCACTTCGACCTCGGTATGCGCATCGCGCACCGCGACGAGGCCGTGCCGGCACGCGACCTTGGTGTTCGCACCGGCGTGGACGACGCGGAACTGGGTGCCGCGAACTTCGATCGTCTGATCGCCCGCGATCACGAGGAAGCGTTGGCCGTACGCGCGCGGCGCAACCTCGATATCGACGGTGCCTTCGATCGCGAGCTCGATGAGCTGCGCGTCGAACCGGCGGATCTCGAGCGACGAGCGCGCACCGATCGCGAAGGCGCTGTGCTCGCCGAACTGCACGTCGATGCGGCCGTCGGCGGTCGTGATCAGCGTGCCCGCGCCGATCGTGCGAACGAACGCATCGCCATGCCCCGCCGGTCCGCTCGCGCGGATGCCGTCGATCATGACCTCGCCGGCGAGCCGGCTCACGAGCCCGGACAGCTTCGCTGGCTCGTTCGCGATGGGCCGCGGTGGCAACGTGGGGACGACCGCGAGTTCGCGCGGCTTGGGCAGATGAACGTCGCCCGTCACGAGGCCGAGCGCGACACTTCCGGCGGCGAGCGCGCTCCACGCGAGGATCGCGAAGCCGCGGCCGTACGTACGCGAGCGCGACCGGCGCTCTGAAGACACCGACCAGTGAACGCGCGCGCGAACCGCATCCCACGCGACTTCCGGCGCGGCTTGCGTGCGAATCGCGGAGTAGCTGTTCGATGCGCTCGTAACGCGGTCGCGCTGCCGCGAACACCGCGAGCAGGATTCGGCGTGACGATCCATCATCACGCGCTCGGCGTCGCCGACCTTGCCGGCCCATGCGTCGGCCCAGCGGTGTGGTGCGACATGCGCGCTCACGTGGCGTCCTCGCTGTCGTCGGCGGGCTTTGCCGTGTCGAGGGCGGCGTCGCCGGCGATCACGCGATAGAACTCGCGACGCGCGTAGAACAACCGCGTGCGGACCGTCACCGGGTTCGAGTCGACCAGGTACGCGATCTCTTTGAGGTCGAGTCCTTCGATCTCGTGCAGGTAGAGGACCATGCGCTTTTTCGGCGCGAGCATCTCGAGCGCGCGATACACGCGCTCTTGATCCTGACGGCGCTCGAGACTCTTCTCGGGTGTTTCGGGGCGTTCGACGAGGCTCGGATCGATCGCCGCGGCGTCGAGATCGAGGACGCCGATCGCGGCGGGGCGCCGCTTGCGGGTCCGGATCCGACCGAGCGCGACGTTGACGCAGATCCGATAGAGCCACGTCGACAGGCGCGCGTCGCCGCGAAATTTGTCGAGCCCGCGAAACGCGATGACGAAGACTTCTTGGACGAGATCGTCGAGGTCGGTGCGATCGCCCATGACCCGATAGAGGTTGCCGGCGACCTGCCGGCGAAACCGGTGATAGAACTCGTCGTGCGCGCTGCGTTCGTCCGCCCGACATCGCGCGATCAGCTCGACCTCATCGGCTGGGCCAAGTGCGGCCAAAGAGCCGGAGTCGCTTCGCTTCACGCGCGTCATCATATCGTGGGTATCGAGAATTAGTGCCCGCTCCCTCTCCGAGCGTTCACGCACACCTCCGGATGAGAGGTGTGGGCAACCGCACGAAATCTAACGGCGCGTGGGTAGGACAACAAACTCGAGATCCCGGCCCACGACGCAGCGGAGCGCGTCCTCGTCGCCCGAAGCCTCGAACTTACACGGGGCGTCGTCCTTGGCGGAGGCTTTCTGACCCTTGGTCGGAAGGGTCAGCATCACGTCGTCGTGCTCGATCCGCCAACGGCCGCTGAAGCTGCTGTTGAACACCTGGCCTTCGCAGACGGTCTTGACCCGCAGCTTCAACGACCGATCGCGCAATGCGACGAGCTTCACTTCGGGCTTATCGCAGCTCGTGCCGGTCTGCTCCCACTGACCACCGAATCCCATGAAGCGCTCGTAGGGCGCGCTCGCCTTGTGATCGAGCCCGACCGCCGCACGAAATTTCGGATCGCCGCGCAATCCGGCGAACGCGGCATCGAACCGGGCTTCGATCAGCCACTCGATCGCATCGGGCGAAGGGCTCGCCGCGAGACTCGCCAGCGATCCGATCGCATCGCTGTTCTGGTTCGCGCCCGCCTTCAACACGGCGATCCGATATCGCGCCTCCGAATAGCCAGGATCGATCGCGAGCACGGCTTGCCATGCCGCGATCGCCTTGCCCTTCGCAGCTTTCCTCGCAGCGATAACGGCTTTCGCAAGTTTCGGATCATCCGTCGTTGCGGTTCCCGAGCCCGTTGCGGATCCCGATCCGGTTGCGGTTCCGGTTCCGGTTGCGGTTCCGGATCCGGATCCGGTTGCCGATCCGGTTGCGGTTCCGGTTCGGGTTGCGGTTCCGGTTCCGGTTGCGGTTCCGGTTCCGGTTCCGGATCCGGTTGCGGTTCCGGTTCCGGTTCCGGTTCCGGTTCCGGTTGCGGATCCGGATCCGGTTGCGGTTCCGGATCCGGTTGCGGTTCCGGATCCCGATGCCGATCCGGTTGCGGTTCCGGGTCCCGATGCCGATCCGGTTGCGGTTCCGGATCCGGTAGCGGATCGCGATCCCGTCGTGGTCGCCGTGCTGTCTCTGCCGGTGATCTTCGTCAGCTCGAACGCCACCACCTCCACGACGTCCTTCCCGAGCCTCCGCACCGAGTACGCGACCGCGACGCGATCCTCATACTGACTCGCATACACCTCGACGACCTTGCCGATCGGATCGCTCGCATTCCACGTGACCACGGCTGCATCGCCAGCCTTCTTCGTCACGACCAGGGTCTTTCCCGTCGCCGTCGCCGCGAAGCTCGCCTTGTCACCGCGCTGCACGATCGGCGGCTTGATCGACAGCCTCGCGATGACGTCCGATGCCTGCTTCGTGCAGCTCGGAGTGCCCGTCGCAGCCCCCGCCGAAACGGGCAGGGGCGCACACACGCGATCCGAATTGATGAGATACGGGACGTCGACGCCCGAGAAGCCGCCGAAGGTGTCGGCGTGTGCGGCCGATGCCATGAGCAGACCCCCGAGCGCGAGCGCCGGTACCTTCCACATACCTGCCATAACGACGTGATAGCGCGATTTCCATTCAGTCGCAGGTACTTCCTAGATGGGGTACGTTTCGCAGGTGCGTTCTGTCTTGACCCGAGCGAGTGCCGCGATCGACCGGAGTGTCGTGCGGTTCATGGAGCGGCGAATGTCGCCGCGGACACCTCGCATCGAGCAAGCGGATGCGCGCGTCAAGCTGATCGAGCTCGCGGGCGTGTACAGCGCCGGCACGCTCGGCACACCGAGCCGATTCTTTCCGGATCCGGAAGCGCCGCGGGTCAAGGCGACCCACGTCGGTGATGGGCCACTCGGGACGCAGATCGTGGATCTAGCGTTTCCTTCGGACTACGCGCCGTTTCATCCCGAGGCGCGCGACACGTATCTCTCGGTGATCGAGAACATGACCGCGCATGCCCGGTGGTGGACCTCGGATCGCGGACGGCCGACGATCGTGCTGCTCCACGGTTGGGGCGGCGGCAATCACTGGGTTACCGCGCGAGCGTTCGACGTGCCCTACTGGCTGCGTCACGGCTACGACGTCGCGGCATTTCAACTGCCGTTTCACGGTGCGCGCGCACCCAACGTCGGTCAGGTCGTGAAGTCGGGTGCGCTGTTTCCGAGCCCGAACCCGCTGCGTACGAACGAAGGCTTCGGCCATGCGATCTACGATCTACGCGCGCTCGCGATGTACCTGCGCGGCCGCGGCTCGCAGACGATCGGCGCGATGGGAATGTCCCTCGGCGGCTACACGACGTCGTTGTGGGCGAGCGTCGCCGGTCCCGAAGACATCGGCGGCATCGACTTTGCGGTCGCGCTGATCCCGGCGGTCTCGATGGCGCGCCTGATGTGGAGCCACGGCGAAGACTCGCCGGTGAGGCGGCGCGCCGCGAAGGCGGGGATCACCGAGGATCTGCTCGCCGACGCGTTCGCCGTGCACGCACCGACGACGCGCGAGCCGCGGGTGCCGCGCGATCGACTGTTCGTCGTCGCTGGCCGCGGCGATCGCATCACCCCGCCGGATCAAGCCGAGGCTCTCGCGAAGCACTGGGTCACGGAGATCGTCTGGTTCGACGGCGGACACCTCGCCCAGGTCGGTCGCGGTGACGCGATGCGGATCGTGCGGCGCAAGCTCGGCGGGTTCGGGTTTCCCGGGCGCGTGTTCAGGTCATGACCCCAGAGACGATGACGCTCGCGCAGGCGATCGCGAGTGGGCCGTTGCTGATCGACGGAGCGATGGGATCGCTGTTGTACGAGCGCGGCGTGCTGCACACGCGGAGCTACGACGAGCTCAATCTGTCGCAGCCGGAGCTGATTCGCACCGTGCATCGCGACTACGTACAGGCGGGCGCCGAGCTGATCGAGACGAACACGTTCGGCGCCAATCGCATGGCGCTGGCGCGGCACGGACTCGTCGAGCAAGCGACCGAGATCAATCGCGCCGCGGTCGAGCTCGCGCGTTCGGCGGCCGCGGGTCGTGCGTACGTCGCCGGTGCGGTCGGTCCTACCGGCATCAAGTTCGGTGTCGCGCGCGCGTCGGAGCGCCGGCTCGCGCGGTTCGCGCTTGCGGAGCAGATCGATACGCTGGTGCTCGCGGGCGTCGACGCGATCTTCCTCGAGACGTTCACGTCGATCCTCGAGATGGAGGTCGCGATCGAAGTCTCGAAGGAGCGCGGCCCCAAAGTTCCGGTGATCACGATGATGGTGTTCGATGCCGAGTGCCGCAGCGATGGCGGGCTCGGGCCGGCAGAGATCGCGGATCGGCTCGTCGCCGCGGGCGCCGATGTCGTCGGTGGGAACTGCGGGATCGGCCCGGCCGAGCTGTTCAAGGTCGTCACCGGCATGATCGGCCACGGCAAGCCGGTGATCGCGCAGCCGAACGCGGGCCTGCCCGCATCGGTCGAAGGGCGAACGCTGTACGTCGCGAACCCCGAGCACTTCGGCGTGTTCGCGCGCCGGATGCTGAAGAGCGGCGTGCGGATGATCGGCGGCTGTTGCGGCACGACGCCGGAGCACACGCGCGCGATGCTCGGCGCGGTTCGCATGCTGCGCGGCGAGAAGATCGACGAGCTCGGGGCGAAGGCCGTACCGATCTCGATCACGACGAAGCAGCCGGCGCCTCCGGCGAAGACGCCGCTGGCCGAGCGCAGTCGCCTCGGCGCCAGGATCGCGCGCGGCGAGTTCGTGGTGTCGGTCGAGCTGACCGCGCCATCGGGGCTCGATCTCGGCAAGACGAAGGCCGCGGTGCAGGAGCTCGCGAAGGGCGGCGCGGATATCGTCAACATCGCCGATGGACCTCGTGCGTCGGCGCGGATGGCGAACATCGCGGTGTGTGCGCGGCTCGCTGCCGAGACGAACGTCGAGCCGATCCTCCACGTGTGCGCGCGCGATCGCAGCTTCCTGGGCCTGATCGCCCACCTGCTCGGGGCACACGGCCTCGGGCTGCGCAACCTCGTCATCATCACGGGCGATCCGCCGAAGATGGGCGACTATCCGTTCTCGACACCGGTCTACGACGTCGACTCGGTCGGCCTCTTGCGGATCGCCGCCGGTCTCAACGCGGGCGTCGATCCGGCGGGGAAAGAATGTGAGCCGACATCGTTCGTGCTCGCCACGGGGGCCGAGCCGGCCGCCCACGATCGCGAACGCGAGATGCGGCGCCTCGAAGACAAGAAGGCCGCGGGCGCCGAGCTCGTGATGACGCAGCCGGTCTATGATCCGCGGACACTCGAGCGATTTCTCGACGACGCCGCGCCGCTCGGCCTGCCCGTCCTCGTCGGGATCCTGCCGCTCGCGTCGCATCGCAACGCGGAGTTCCTGCACAATGAAGTCCCGGGGATGGGCATCCCCGCTGAATATCGCGAGCGGATGGCCAAGGTCGGTCAGGGGCCCGCGGCGCGCGCCGAGGGCATCAAGATCGCGCAAGAGGCACTCGCGGCGGTCAAGCATCGCGTCGCCGGCGCCTACGTGATGCCACCTTTCAATCGCGTTGATAGCGCGCTCGCCGTGCTCGAAGTCGCGCGGGATCGCTGGAAGCCCGCGAAGTAGTGCGCAAGGTGGATCGCTAAGCGGCTTCGCGGCCGGGAGCGCTCGCTGTACACTGGGGCGATGGCTACGGACGATCTGGACGACTCGACGGTCGTGGGCGCCAGCCCTGATTCCGTCGGCACGCTCAGGAAAGACCGCGCGTACCTGATCGTCATCGCAGGCACGCAGGTCGGCGAGATGATCCCACTCAAGTCAACCACGGTGATCGGACGTGGCGTCGAAGCCGATGTGCGCCTGATCGAGGACAAGATGTCGCGCAAGCACTGCCGCCTCGTCGTCGACGAGGGCGTCACGTTTATCGAGGATCTCGGCTCGAGCAACGGCACCTACGTCAACGGGGTGCGCGTCGAGCGCCAGCAATTGAGCGACGGCGACAAGATCCAGATCGGCGAGACCACGATTCTGAAGTTCACCTACAACGACAGCCTCGAAGAGAACTTTCAGAAGCAGATGTACGATTCGGCGCTGCGCGACGGGCTGACGAAGATCTTCAACAAGAAGTACTTTCACGATCGCATCCGCACCGAGTTCGCATTCACGGCGCGGCACGGCACCGTGCTGTCGCTGATCCTGTTCGACATCGATCACTTCAAGAAGGTCAACGACACGCGCGGCCACCTCGCGGGCGATAAAGTCCTGGCGCTCCTCGCGCAGCACGTGCTGAACCTCCTGCGTTCCGAAGACGTGTTCGCTCGTTATGGCGGCGAGGAGTTCGCGGTGCTGTGTCGCCAGACGAATGTCGAGAACGCCGAGGTGCTTGCGGAGCGCATTCGGGGCTCGGTCGAGCAGCTTCCGATCATGCACAACGGCGACCGCATCCCGATCACGATCAGCGTCGGCGTTGCGATGATCCCCGATACGCGGATCACCGACGTCGACGCGTTCATCGGCGTCGCCGACGAAGCGCTCTACGCGGCGAAGCGCGGCGGCCGCAATCGGGTCGTCGCGCGCCGACTGCCCTGACCGGCTCGGCACGCCCGCCGCGGGCGTTGGACCGTCCCGGCCAGCAGACGAACCGCCAAGGCGCGGAGGCGCCAAGGTCGGATGGAGAGATCATTGATCAATCGAGGATCTCTACGCGGGTACGGTTCGCACTCTCTGAACAAATCTCTTGGTTCTGTCTTGGCGCCTCCGCGCCTTGGCGGTTATCCGAGCTGGGTTACTGCGTGCGCCAAGGTCGGAGGGAGAGATCATTGATGGTCAATCGAGGATCTCTACGCGAGCACCGGTTCGCACTCTCTGGACAAATCTCTTGGTTCTGTCTTGGCGCCTCCCCGCCTTGGCGGTTATTCGAGCTGGATCACTGCGGGCGTAGCCGGCCCTCGCGCGGTCAGCACGATCGCGGACATCCGGCTCGCAAGTTGCGCAACTTGCAACCGTCCCTGCTAGGGTCGAGCCCGATGGCTCTGACGCCCGACGAAGCCCGCGCGTTCCACGACGAGATTCACGTGATGGATCTCCACGCGGACACCGCGAAGCTGATGGACAAGCTCGGCTATGACCTCGCAGCGCGGCACGAACGTCCGATGCCGAAGCTCGCGAACGTGTTCGGGCATGTCGATCTCCCGAGGCTGCGCGACGGGGGGGTCGCCGGGCAGTTCTTCAGCTTCTGGACGACGCCCTACCCCGAGCGCGGCTGCACGAAATCGGTCGTGAAGCAGCTCGATGCGCTCGACGTCGCGATGGCGAAGAATCCGAGCGACCTTGCGTGGACGCGCACGGGCGCCGATGTTCGCGCGGCGAAGGCGCAGCGCAAGATCGCCGCGCTCGGCGGGATCGAAGGCGGCCAGGCGCTCGAAGGCACGCTCGATGCGATCGAGCCATTCGCTCGGCGCGGTGTGCGCTACCTCGGCCTCTTGCACTTCTCGGCGAACGCGATCGGCCGGCCTGCGAAGGGCCGCGGCGCCGATCCAGATGCGGGTCTCACGGCGTTCGGCCGCGACGTCGTCCGCGAGTGCGAGCGGTGCGGCGTGATCGTCGATCTCGCGCACATCAACCGGCGCGGCTTCTTCGATGCACTCGAGGTCGGCTCACTTCCCCCGATGGTCTCGCACACCGGCGTGCTCGGCGTGCACGAGCACTGGCGCAATATCGATGACGAACAGATCCGCGCGGTCGCGAATCGGCAGGGCTGCATCGGTATCATCTTCTCGCGCAAGTACCTCGGCTCCGCCTCGATCGAGTCCGTCGTCGATCATATCCTCCACGTGATCGCGGTTGCCGGTGAAGACGTGCCCGCACTCGGCTCGGACTTCGACGGCTTCGTCGTGCCGCCCGAAGGCCTCGAAGATGTCGGCGCGATGCCAAACCTCACGGTCGCGTTGTCGCGCCGAGGTGTGACTCCGCGCGTGCTCGAAAAGATCCTCGGCGGCAATGTCCTGCGCGTCCTGGACGCGGTGCCGGCCTGGGGTACGCTGCGCGCGTGAAGCTCGCGTTTGCGTTCGCGGCGGTCCTCTTGCTCGGTGCGTGCCCGCGGCACGACAACACCAAGACGATCGAGCCGGCGAACACGAAACACGACGCGCAGAACCGGCTCCTGCCCGACGAAGACAGCGGCATCGGGATGTTGCCGCCCGCGGCACCGGTGCCTGCACCGGCGGCCGGTCTGCCTGCGGCACCGGACCAGGCCTTCGTCACGCCGGCCGCGGTCGCGCTCGGCGAGCTGCTGTTCTACGAGCCGCGCCTGTCGAGCACGGGCAAGCTGTCGTGCGCGAGCTGTCACGATCCCGAGCACGGCTACGCGGGCGCGAGCCCGCAACCCACGGCGCTCGGTAAGCCAAACCTGCGGCGAGCGCCGACGCTGGTGAACCTCGCGTGGCACAAGGAGCTCGGTTGGGATGGACGTTATGCGTCGGTGGTCGCGCAGCTCGCGCCGCATGTTCGCGGTCAGCTCGGCGATGAGCTCGCGGCCGGCGTCACTCGGATCGCCGGCGTGCCGATCTATCGCGCGCACTTCGAACGCGTCGGAGGCGCACCGAGTCCCGAGCTCGCGACGACCGCCCTCGCCGCCTTCACGCTGACGCGCTTCGCGGGAGATTCGCCGTGGGATCGTGCCGAGCGCAAGCCGGATGCGCTCCCCGATGTGAAAGCGGGCTACGCGCTGTTCACCGGTAGGGCGCAATGTTCGGTGTGCCACACGCCGCCGCTGTACACGGATCTTCGTTATCACCGGCTCGGCTTGGTCGCGCTACACGATGAAGGCCGCGGCCGGGTCGACGCAAAGGAGCTCGGTGCGTTCAAGACGCCGACGCTACGTGGTGCGACGAAGCGGACCGGATTTTTTCACGATGGCAGCGCGACCACACTCGATGCCGCGATCGACTGGCACCTCACCGGCGGCATCGGCCAAGGTGCTAGTCGAATGATGATCGATCCGGCGCTGATCAAGTTGTCGCTGACCCCCGCGGAGCGAGCACAGCTCGGTGCGTTCGTCCGCGCGTTGACCGCACCGATCGAATCGTCGCCACCACCGGTTCTGCCGTAACTGCGTCGCGCGGCCGACGCGTTGGCGTGCCGCGGTGATCGGTGCGCGAGCTACCTCGCCTAATGATAGAATGAGCTGTGCGGCAGGTTGGTGTATTTGTCGCGTGGTTCGTCGCGATCGGGTGTGGGCGTGGACGCTTCGACATCCTTCCTCAAGGCGATGATGATCAGGGCGGTGCGGGGGATGGCGGGCGCCTGGGCGATGGCGGTGGCCCCAGCGATGCGCTGTTCGCGGACGGCAACAATCTTCCGGCGACGAGCTGCGTGGGCCTCGCGGCAACCTGTGGGATTTTCGGAAACCTGCCGTGTTGCACGAGCCCCCTCGTGCCGGGTGGAATGTTCTATCGCGGCTACGACGTCGGTACCGACGCCTTCTATAACGACATGACGAAGCCATCGACGGTCAGCGCATTCCGGCTCGACACTTACGAAGTGACCGTCGGACGGTTCCGCAAGTTCGTGCTTGCGGGGATGGGCACCGTCCAGAATCCGCCACCCGCTAACGCCGGAGGAAGGATGCTGAACGGGCTTGCCAGTCAAGGCGGCTGGGATCCGAGCTGGAATGGGCACCTGCCCGCCGACACAGCCGGACTGATCGCCGAGCTCAACTGCGATGCAACGCGGCAATCGTGGACGAACGCACCCGGCGCCAACGAGAGCAAACCGATCAACTGCATTAACTGGTACGTCGCGATGGCGTTCTGCGTCTGGGACAATGGCTTCCTGCCGACCGAAGCGCAGTGGATGTTCGCCGCGGGCGGCGGTAGCGAGCAGCGCGCGTATGCGTGGTCGAACCCACCCAGCTCGCTCGCGATCGACTGCACGTACGCGAACTACAACTACTGCGTGGGATCGCCGAATGGGTCGGTCAATCGCGTCGGTAGCGAGTCACCCAAGGGTGACGGCAAGTGGGGCCAAGCGGACCTCGAGGGCAACCTCTGGGAGTGGGCGCTCGACTGGGCCGCGTTTTACACGAACCCTTGTGACGACTGCGCGAACTTGACACCGGCGCTGGGTCGGGCGAAGCGCGGCGGCTATTTCCGTGACGTCGCGGGCTACGTGCGCGTCCAGGAAGACAGCGAATCCTATGCGCCCGACATCTTCACCCTCGAAGGCGGGGTTCGATGCGCGAGAGCACCTTGATGCTTGCTCCACGAACATCGCGCGCAGCCGGCGTTTCGTCGTGGACCGGCAATCGCGCCGCGCGGTGGTAGAGTTCATGCGCCATGTGGCGTCGCGTTCGATACATCCTCGCACTGCTCGCGCTGTGTGCGATCGCGACGTGTCCCGCGGCCAAACGATCGTGCACCGCGAAGAATCGCGCGCAGGAAGCGGACGATCTGCTCGGCGTGCTCGCGGATCAGGTTGCCGCAACGGTCGCCATGACGGGCCACGTCCCGCTGACGCCGGCGGGCCCCTCCCCGCAACCTTCATGTTGCGAGCAAGGCGGCGAGTGCAAGCCGGATGCAGCCGCGTGGACCGCGCCGGGCTGGCGCGACCTGCAATTCTCGGTCGATGGTGCTCATCGCTACACGTATCAGTACCTGCCTGATCCGAGCGGAAGCTTCGCGGTGGTACGCGCGACGGGCGACCTCGACTGCAACGGCACGAGCTCGCTCTACGAAGTGAAGCTCACCGTGCACGGCTTGCTCGTCGAGCGCGCGTGGTCGCGCAAAGATCCGTACGAGTGAGTGCCCGTGACGTTGACCCGAGGCGATGCGCGCGGTACGGCAGGGACATGCGCTGGTTCCTGTTGTCCGTCGTGATCGCCGCTGCGTGCGGCAAGAACAACGAGCCACCTCCGCCGTCGAGCGGATCGCCGAATGCGAAGCCGGAGTCCGGGCCACGCCACCGCGCGAACGCCGGGTCCAACGAGCAAGCGCGAGCGATGTTCGCGACGGTGTGCGCGACGTGTCACGGTTCCGACGGCACCGGAACGGGCCCCGCGGCCGAGAACCTCAATCCGAAGCCGCGCAACTATACGGATCCCGCGTGGCAGGCGAGCGTCACCGACGATGATCTGCGCAAGACGATCTTGCTCGGTGGCCAAGGCGTCGGCAAGAGCCCGATGATGCCGGGCAACCCGCAACTGAAAGACCAGCCCGAGGTGCTCGACGGGCTCGTACAGATCGTCCGAGGCTTCGGGCGGAAGTGACGCAAGCCCGCGCGCTGGTCACCAGCCCCGACGGCCAGTGGGTCGCCGTGCGGCGCGGCCGAGAGGTGTTGCTGCTCGCCGCGGGTGCGCCACCGGCCGTTGGTCAGATCACTCTCGACAGCGATGACGTCGATCTCGCGCTCGTCGGGCCGCCCGGCGGGCTCGTCGTGATCACGCGTCACGCCGCGATCACCGCGATCACGCTGCATCAGCCGCCGCTGCTCGAGGTCGTCGCACGTCTCGAATCTGAAACGATCGTCCGACTCGTCGCGGTCAGCGGACCACGGCTCGTCATGCTCTCCGCCGACAACAAGCACGTCACGATCCTGCGCGCGGTAGGACGCGCTCTCTCGACGCAAACGATCGACGTCGGCGGTCCGGTCGAGTTTGCGGTCGGCCTCGATCGCAACCAGGTGCTGTTCGGCCTGCAGCGCAAGCTCGAGACCTGGGATCTGGTTTCGGGACGGCCGATGTTGCGGCTGCAACTGCAGCTGCCGCCCGCACCTCGCACGATCGGTACCGCAGCAGGACATTTGTGGGTCACGCGTCCCGGCAGCGACGAAGTCTTCATCTATCGGCTCTCAGATGGCCGGCCGTTCCAGCATGTCGTCGGATCGCCGGTCGATGATGCGATCAGCCACCCGGCGTCGCCGTTGCTCGTGCTCGCGACCCGCCGCGGGCTCGTTCGCGTCAACTGCTTCGCTCACAGCACCGGCGTGATCGAGAACGCACCGTGGTCACCGTCCGACGAGCCGATTCCGCTGGCGCAACTCGCGGCCGGCGAGGACGTGACACTGCTCGGCCTGCCGGCGGACGCGAGCGAGCCGTGGCGCGTGCCGCTCGCGGGCATCGGGCTCACGAACGAAGCGCTGCCCGCACGCCCGGCCGCAGCAAAACCGCCGGCGCCGCCGCCGGAGGCTCGCCCGCGGGTCCACGCCGGTTGGCGCGAAGCGCTCGCGACGTTCGGCGCCGAGCTCGCACGTGGTGCGGAGGTCCAGGTACCGGCGGTTCCCGGCGACACCGAGCTCGGCGAGCTCGCGCAGCGGCTCGCGCTGACACCCGTCGCGCGGCGTGCACTCGTCGTGCTCTACGCGTTGCACTTGGTCGGCGATCCCGCGCCCTCGATCGCCAAGCTCGCGCGCGTGCTCGCGGACTGGACCGAGGCGCTCGGCCGAGGCGAGCTCACCGAGCTGGCGATGGTCCGTCGCAAGCACGGAACCGTCGCGCTACGCGCAGCCGTCACCGATCTGCTCGACGGCTCACCGCCACGCAGGATCCGGCTCGTCGGCGGTGCGCCCACGACGCCGCGCACCGGCGCTCACCGGGTCTCGCGCGAAGGCCGCGCCGACGCGGAGATCGAGACCGAGCTCGCGAGCAAGCTCGGGCGGATCGCCATCGTCGAGGGCAAGCTGCCCGCGGCGCTGCTCGAGGCGCGCATGCATGGCGCGACCGCCGTGACGATGTCCGTGCCTGACGAACGTCCCAAGCCATGGCCGCGTGATGCGGGCCTCGTCCTCGTGCTCTACAGCAACGCAACGGCCTGGGTCGCCGATGTCCCCACGCTGGATCCCGTCGCTACGGAGTAGCCGCTCACAGCCGCGTGACGAGCGCAGACTTCTTCGCAGCCTTCTCGAACTCCGACTTCGCATCGTTCGCCGCGTCCATCGATCGATAATTGCCGAGCCGTACGCGGAAGTACTGCTTCCCGTCGACTTCGCCTTCGGTCAGATACGCCTGAAAGCCCGACGATTTGATCGAGTCGAGGAACGCTTGCGCCTCGGTCTTGTCTTGGAACGACGAGAGCTGGAGCGTGAAGCGCGGCTTGACCTCTGCCTTCTTCTCGCCCTCTTTCTTCTCGATGTCTTTTTTCTCACTGTCTTTCTTCTCGGACTCTTTCTTCTCGATCTCTCTCTTCTCGCCGGCTTCGATTTTCTTGTCGGCTTTCTTCTCGGCGTCGAGCTTCTTCTCGCCGGTCCTTTTCTCGCCGTCTTTTTTCTCGACCTCGAGCTTCTTCTCG
>JAQBQF010000255.1 GCA_028287115.1 Myxococcales bacterium | reverse complement strand
CGAGCGAGATATGTTGTCACGGCCGGATCGTTCGAGGGCAAGCCCTGGTCGTAGACGGCACCGCCGTGAGCTCTCGATCCGGACGTATCGCGGACGAGCGAGCGGGCCCACCACCGCGTCGCCAGCGAGCGTGTGCGTGTTCTCGCCCGACGATCACGCGAGGATCGTCGGGCGCAGTGAGCGAGGGCCCAGCGCCGCGACGCCAGCGAGCGTGTGCCTGCTCTCGCGTCAGGATCCGAGGGCGCAGAGAGCGAGGGCGCAGAGAGCGAGCGGAGTCCAACACGTAGGGCGCAGACGCGGCAGAGGCGTGGGGAGCCGATCGAGCCCGAACGCGCAGCGGCTACTCGGGCTCGAGGTGGAGCGGCAGCGCGAAGCTCGCTTCCGTCGGTGTGCCCGTCTGGTCTTTCGGCACCGGAAATTTCCACGACGCGATCTGCGTGGTGATGCAGTGATCGACCAGATCGGCGAACCCGTGCGCCTCACCGTGTTGCGCGACGCCCGCCGGATCGACGGTGAACGTGATCATCACGCTGCCGCGCGCGGCGCCGTGGTTCTTGAGCAGCACCGAATAGCACCGCTTCACGCCGCCCATGTAGTCGGTGCGGATCTTCGCGAGCACGACATCTGGCGACAGTGTCGTTGGCCCGACGAGCACCTCCGTCGGTGGCGGCGCAGGAGGTTTGGCAGCCGGCGCGACCTCAGGTTGGGCGTGCCCGCCACACCCAGCAAGCACGAGCACTGCGAGCCGCCACCTCGACATCCCGATCACGATATCAGGGGATCGCGACGACCACGGGACAGTGATCCGAAACCTGCTCGGTGTAGATCGGACAGCGATCTTGCCATTCGCAGCCGCTCCTCGCGCACTCACCCGCCGATTCCACGGACAACGGCGTACGCCACGACAGGACGTGATCGAGCCGCGAGCTCGGACAACCGTCGGCGCGCGACCAGTACGCGCTGCACGCGAGCGCCTCGGTCGCCCACACGAGCCCGGTGTCGGCCGCGAGCTCCGCGAGATCCGTGCGATCGCCGGCTTCCGTCGCATTGAAGTCGCCGAGCACGACAACTCGCTCACCCGCGGCTGCCGCGCGCCGGACGATCCCGCGCAGCGCCTCGTGCTGACGGATCCGCGTCCCGCGCCCCGGCGTCCCCGATCTGAGATGGACGATGATCACCCGAACGGCCGCGCCGTCGTCGGTGCTGCGCAGCCGCACCTCGAGCGCGGGCTTGTGCGTGGTGCCGAGCCGCGTCTCGTCGTGAGTCTGCGACGACAAAAACGTCCACTCGCGGGTATCGAACAGCAGGCCGACCAGGTGAACGTCACCCGGATTCGCCGCCACCTCGTGCACGAACGCCCAGCTCGGGCCGAGCCGCTGCTGCGCGGTCGCCCGAAGTAGCTCGGGATCGCCGATCTCTTGCACCGCGATGAAGCTCGCGTCGAGGCGCTCGAGATCGTCGAACGCGCCCGCCACCTGCCGAGCGTGTTTCGGGAAGTCTTCGATGTTGAACGTCGCGAAGCGAATTGGCGGGCGCGGCGGAGCATGCGACCGCAGCGCGAACACGGCGACCGCGGCTGCGGCCGCGAACCAGCGCGCCTTCATCCGCTTAACTTAGCCGAGCTCTTTGCGGATATTCGCGATCACTTCGGCGTAGCTCGTCGCCTCGACGACCTCGGCCATCTCCGCTGTATAGCGGGCGACCAGATCCTCGCGGCCGCGCGCGATCGCATCACGCCGCGCGTTGTGGAGCGTGAGGAAGGCGCGCTCGGCGTTGACGAAGTACTGAACCGCCGCGATCACGCAGCGCGCCGTCGACAGCGTGACGGACCGCGACGCATCCGCGAACGAGAAGTGTCGGCCTTCAGAGTTCGTGACATCGAGCGTGACCTTGGCGACTGCGTCGACGCCGGCCATCGCTTTCTTCGTCTGGATATCCGCCGCGACATGAAAGCCGACGAGCTGGATCGACTTGAGTGATTGGTACTCGCGCCCGTAGCGCGCGAGCAATCCTGCATAGAGTGCGTCGACGACACCAACGCCCTTGCCTTCGACATCGACGGGCTGAGTGCCTTCATTGACGGTCAGCCGCACCACGCTCCCGGACTGCGGATCCTCGTCCATCGTCAACCGAGCGAGGTTTAGCTCCAGATAGTTGGCGGCTAGTACTCGGCGGATTAGCTGCTCGTGTTCGTGAGTGTTCACTGCGGGTATTTTACCCCGACCGCCCGCCGGTGCCGCCGTGATCTAGATCGGGCTGATCCCTAGCCAACTTGGCCATACTCCGGACCGTGCCGGCGTCACACCCATACGGCATAGTTCGCGCCCGTGTCGGCCCTCGTCCAGCTCAAGCGCCACGTCACGCGACTGCGGGCGTGCGAGGCCTGTCCGAACATGATTCGGCCCGTGGTCACCGGGCAACCTGTCATGTCGCCGGTCATGCTGATCGGGCAGGCTCCCGGGGTCAAGGAAGGCCCCGCCGGTAAGCCATTTGCGTGGACGGCCGGCAGGACGATGTTTGGTTGGTTCGGCCAGCTCGGCCTCGATGAAGCTGCTTTTCGTGAGCGCGTCTACATGGCCGCGGTCTGTCGCTGCTTCCCCGGCAAGGCCGAGGGCGGCGGTGATCGCGTGCCTTCTCCGGACGAAGTCGAGCAATGCAGTCGTCACCTCCAGGCGGAGGTCCGCATCCTCCGGCCCCGATTGGTGATTCCCGTCGGCAAGCTCGCGATCGCTCAGCTGTTCCCGGATACCGAAAAGCTCGTCGAGGTCGTCGGGACGCTGCGGTCCGCCGAGCTCTCCGGGCACACGTTCGACGTGATCGCGTTGCCGCATCCGTCGGGAGCGTCGACCTGGCACCGCACCGAGCCCGGCAAGACCTTGCTCGCTCGCGCGCTGGCGATGATCGAGCAGCATGATGCGTGGCGATCCGTCGTCGCGATCGGCAAAGCCAGTGCAGCGACGTCCCCGATCCGCGCCGGCACGCGTTAACGTCCGCCGATGTCCCGCGCTGCCGAGATCCTCGCCGAGCTGGTCGCAATTCCGACGCATCAAGCGGGCCCCGATGGGTCCTCAGGAGACGAGCGCCGGATCTGCGATCATCTCGCACCGCTGCTCCGCGCCCGCGGTGCCGACGAAGTCACGATCGGCGAGGCGCCGCGAACCGATGGCCGCCCGGGCGCGTACATCTTCGCGCGATGGGGCACGCCCCGGCGCGTGATCAATGCCCACATCGACACCGTGCCGGCAAACGCCGGCTGGTCGCGCGATCCATGGACGCCCCACATCACCGGCGATCGCTTGTTCGGGCTCGGCTCCGCCGATACCAAGGGCGCGATCGCCGCGACGTTGGTCGCGCTCGAGACCGTGAAGCCGCGTGATGTCGGCGTGCTGTTCTCCGGCGATGAAGAGGCCGGCAGTTGCGTGATGCACGCGTTTCTCCAGGCCGCGGCAGCCCGAGAGCTCCGCCAGGTCATCGTCTGCGAGCCCACCGCGCGCAGGGCGGGCATTGCCCATCGCGGCGTGATCAGCCAGCTCGCGAAGCTCGAAGGCCAAGGCGGTCATTCTTCGAAGGCCGACTTCATGCCGAAGCCGCTCGTCGAGCTCGCAAAGCTCGCGGTCGCGCTCGACGAGATCGGGCGGGCGCGGCTCCACGACGGACCTGCCGGCATGACGGGGCTGTGTCTCAACATCGCCGCGCTGCACGGCGGCGTCGCGTTCAACGTGATCCCGCAACGCGGCGAGCTCGAGTGGTCGCTCCGCCCCTACCCCGGGTTCGATCGCGACGGCTGGAATCGCGAGATCGCCGCGCGCGCTGCCGCGATCGATCCAAAGATCGCGATCTCGGTCGCGATCGACCACGCGCCGTTTCAGTGCAACGCGCTCGTCGACCTCGTTCGCCCATTCACGCAGTCGATCGGCGCACTCGACTTCTGGACCGAAGCGGCGCTCTACGCGGAGCACGGGATCGATGCGATCGTGATCGGCCCTGGCGATATCGCGCAGGCTCACGCGGCGGACGAGTTCGTGATGCTCGACGATCTCGAGTGGGCCGTCGAGGTCTACCGCGGCGTGTTGGGCGGCGCAGGCGCGCCTTCGTAGCTGTCGTCGACGTACTTCTTGACGATTCGCTCGGGATTGATCGTGACCTCGTCGGCCTGCGAGATGTCGGGCAGCGAGTCGTCATGCCAGTGCGAGGCGGCGACCGCGGCGATCATGCACGCCTCGAGCGTCGGATCGTTGAGCTCGGACTTCTTGATCTTGACGTCGGAGACCGTGACCTCGCCGTTCTTGATGTGATCGACGAACTCGAGCGTCAAGAACTGATCGCGATCGCGGCGATGAAGCCCGCCCTGATAACACTTGCGAATTGCATTGCCGGTGACGATCGACGGCACCTTGTCGGTGAACTGATTGAAGAACGCGTCGCTCGCCGGATCGATCTTGCCGGCGGTCTGCGCCGTCATCGCGACGGCCGCCGCGATCGGCACGACCTTCGTCGAAGCCTGCGCGGGCGCGACGTCATGCGTTGCGACCGACAGTGTCGCCGAAGCAGTCGGCACGACCGCCGCCGTCGACTGCATCTGATACCAGAGCAGGACGACGAGCACGAGCAACACCGCGCCACACGCTGCGAGCCACTTGCCCATGGCTCAGCCCGGCGGCTGCCACTGATCGGCGTCGAACACGTTGAACTCGCCCGTGCCGTTGATCGCGCTGCTCGGAGTTTCGTCGACGAGCTCGGGCTTGAGCGACCAGACCTGCTTGCCATCCGCGGAGAACAAGCTCAGCTCACCCTGGCACGAGCCCACGCCGCCGGTGTTCGCCTTCGCGATGCTGTTGGCCGTCGGATCGCCACTCGTTTGCGGGACGTACTGGAAGCTCTCCAGGTAGTCACCCGTTCCGGGATCCGTGGTCTTGATCCCCTGGAACTGGTACTGCGCGAGAGGCGTTGGTGTGGGTGTACACGTCCCCATGACGAGCGCGACCTTGAAGGTCCACATACCGATCGGCCAGCACCCGGTGATCGGCATCCCATTCGCCTGGAGTGGACGCGCGTCACTCTGAACGAAGCTACCGGTGACCGTGTAGGTCGAGCTGCATTGGATGCCGCGGATATCGACCGGAGGACTCTCATCTCCCGTGGTGCACGCGGCGAACAAACTAACGAAGAGGCACCCGGCTATACGCATGGTGGAAGCTTCACGCAACAGTGATGCCAGCTGGAACATGGCGATTCTCCTCGTTTCGAGATGTGGAGCACGTTCCCCAACCGGGGGTGCAAACCCCGTCGGGATGGCTTGCAGGTGGAACGTGTACTGCAAACAATACCCGGGATGATCCTACGCGCGATCTGTATCGCTGTCATCGGCCTGCTCGGCTGTCGCGGCGCGGAGACCACACACGGAACCACAAACGAAAGTGGAAGCGCAGCGACGGAAAGCGCAACTGCTGGAGGCGCGGCAACGGGAGGCGCGGCAACGGGAAGCGCGGCAACGGGAAGCGGATCGGCCGGCAGCGGCAGCGAATACGTTCCCGCCGAGTTCAAGAGTGGCATGGCGCGATGGAAGGACACGGTCGTCTATCTCGACGGTGATCCGATCGGCTATCTGACGTTTGGCGAGCTGCCGGTCACGCTCAAGCCGACGTGGATCAAATCGAAGGTCTCGCAGAACAAGCCGCCCGGTTGCGACAAGTGCTTGGCATGGAAGTGGGGCGAGCAACGCTCGTACAAGTTCACCGACTACTTGAAGGCGATGGGCATCAACATCCAGAAGATCCGCCAGATGCACGTGCAGGGGCCGAAACAGACCGACACGATCGTGGTCACGGCGAAGGACCTCCTGGAGCCGAAGGCGAACGACTTCTTGTTCCGATTCGGCGGCGAGGCGAGCGGCAAGGCGATTCCTCACGTGCCGTCCAAGTTCGGCAACGGGATGGGACCCGACAAGATCACCTCCGTCATGATCTACGTGACGAAGGCACCGCCGACCTTTGACGAGGTCGGCTACGTCCTCGATGGCGTCCCGATCGACGGCGTCCCCTATCACGGCGAGCCACTCCGCGGCGGTGTCCGGATCTATCTCGACGACAAGCTCGCGGCGATCATCAAGCGCCAAGAGCTCGACGTGAAACACGCGAAGACGATGTCCGATGGCCAGCTCTCGTGGGGTCTCTACGACTTCCTCAAGTCGAAGGGCATCGACAGCTCGAAGATTGTCGAGGGCTACGTGATCCGCGACGAACGCCGCAAGGAAAAGCTGCCTGCCGCCGAGCTCGAGAAACTGTGGTTTCAGGCGAGCTCGCAAGCCGGCGGTAGCGTCCTCTTGGGCGACCAGAAGGTCGTCGCGAATGTTATCGCCCTCCATACCCGTGCCCTCAAGCCGGAAGAGCTGCCCCAGGTTCGTCCCGAAGAGGAAGAGTAAGTCCGGCGGTGGACAGGGACCCGGTTCCCCATGCTGGGGAGCCGCCTCCCAGGGTAGCGGCCTCGAAATCGGTCCGTTCGCTGACCAGATCGGCCCGTTCACTGACCAGACATGACAGGCCCTGGAGATCGCTTGGGGTTTTGAGGGGGGTGGGCCCCCATCTGGGAAGTCGAACCCCATGTTTCATCGCTGTAGCATCTTATGATTCCCGTTACTTAGATTGTGCAAACCGCGGCACAAGCCTTGCTGAGTCTCGGACTCACCAACAACCGTCCCGAGGATGACAATGACCACGATCAAGCTGCCTGTTGCGATGTTTGCTCTCGCTGGCCTATTCGGCGCCGAGACCGCTCGGGGCGATGTGGGTGCGGCGCAGACCACTCGAATTCTTGGCTCGAGCCTGAAAGACACGGCTCGCGTCACCCCGAGCAACGGGGTGACCGCCCCGTCGCGCCTGCGCCGTACGCAGAACGAACAACCGGGTGCCGAGCAGCCCGCGATCGCGATGTTCGCGGACAACACCTCCGGTCTCTACTTCGAGCGTCGCAGCGGCGAGATCAACGGCGCGCTGCCGGCCTCGAGCAACGGCGACAACAACGACAAGGTCCAGGGCGCGATGGTTCCGTTCCATCTCGTCCAGAACGCAGATGGCTCGGTCGCCGCACTCGCGGACATGACCGGCGCGAAGTTCGTCACCGCGCACCAGGCGCAGAACGACCGCACGTTCAACCAGCCGAACGCGTATCCCATCAACGGTGGCGACCTGATCGCCGTCGAATACAACTGGCGCAAGAACGGTGGCGGTAACCGCACCGAGCGTTACATGCAGGTCTACAACGCGGCCGGCGTGAAGGTCATGCCGGAGACCCGCATCTACGCGAAGAACAACGACGACTGCAACATGAACATGGACGGCCACGCTGGCGTGGTCGCTTCCGTCCGCCCCGGCACGGCCGGCGGCAAGATCAGCCACATCGCCATGTGGCGCGGCTGCAACGGCAACGGCCAGGACAAAGGCTGGCTCCACGTCGCCGACATCTCCTGCAACGCGACGTCGACTGCCTGCACGTTTGCCAACGCCTTCGATGTCGCCCTCGCGCAGCGCGAGGAGCGGTCACGCGGTTACTGCTCGGTGTCGGCCGCCGACCCGAACACTGCCATCTGCTCGTGGACAGAAGGCAACAACCAACCGCAACGCGACGGTGTGTGGCTCGCCGCTGTCGACATCACCCCCGGCATCACCGGCAACGATCAGCAGAACAAGATCCTCTGGAAGCAGATGATCGACGGCCGCAAGAACGCGACCCCCGACGGTACGCCGGCGACCCGCGCGCAACGCGCGATGCACGAGCGCATCGTGCTGCCGGACGCGAACGGCAAGCTCGTCGCCACCGATCAGATCATCTGGCGCAGTGGTGATGCTCAGGGCAACAACAAGAACAACCAAAAGGGCGGCACGTACTTCCGCAACAACCTCGCCATCATGCAGGTCACCAAGGCCGGTATCGTCTACGTCCAGCCGATGCGGAACATGGGCACCGAGCTCGCTGGCCTCGACGGAACGCACCTCGGCGTCACCTACGGCATCTTCGGTACCACCGATGCACCGGTCGCAGGTCTCGCGTTCGTCGGCGGCAGCCACACCGGCGGCGGTTACGCAGCGCAGGCGACCGCGATTGGCATCGACGGAACGACCAAGGCGCTCAAGGCACTCAACACCGGCATGTCGATCGCCCCGTACGACCGCCACATGTACCCGAACTACCTCGGCCAGAACCCCGGTAACCAGGGTCGTAACTTCTCCGCTTCGCTGATGGTCGAGAACCCGTTCGTCGGCAAGATGTCGACCGGCGGCATCGTCAGCAAGGACAAGTACCTCATGGTCCACGCGACCACGGGTAAGGACCCGTCGGAAGTTGCCAACGCGGCCAACCTCGACAAGTGCTTGCCGGCCGGCGTCACCACGGGCACCCCGGTTCCCTGCGCTTCGCTCAAGCTCTCGTCGTACATCTCGGTCGTCGGCACCGCGCAGCAGTCGGGCGCGGGTACGGGCGGCGGCACGGGTGGCGGCACGGGCGGCGGCACGGGTTCGGGTTCGGGTTCGGGTTCGGGCTCGGGTTCGGGCTCTGGCTCGGGCTCGGGTTCCGACACCGGCGCGGGCTCTGACACGACCACCCCGACCGACCCCGGCACGTCGCTCGGTGGTTGCTCGACCTCGGGCGGCACCAGCGGTGCGATGACCTTCCTCCTCATCGGCCTGGCTGCCTTCATCCGCCGCCGTCGCTAACCCACCGAATCCACCCAATCCGAAGCACAAGGAGCAGGACCATGCGAACACTACTAATGGCGGTTGCCTCGATGGGTTTGGTTGCCTGTGTCGGCCAACTCGATGGCGGCCCGGGAATGGGCTCCGGTTCCGGCTCGGACCAGGGCTCGCAGGGTGGGAGCGGCTCGGGCAACGCGGCGGCGGACGCTTCGCGGAAGCAGTTCAACGACACCGTCTACCCGGTGATCGCCGCCAAGTGCGCGGGCTGCCATACCTCGGGACACCCGAACGGCAACGTCACCGGGTTCGTCGACTCGATGACGCCGGCGCAGGACGAGTTCAAGGCCTACGACACGATCACCGGCTACATCGCGGCCGTCGGTAACTTCACGCCCACCACGGCGAACGTGCTCGCGAAGCCGCTCACCGGCCACCAAGGCACGAGCTATACGACGGCGGAGCAAACCTCCATCACGGACTGGCTGAACGCAGAAGTGGCTTGGCGCGGCGCCGGCGCCCCACCCCCGCCCGTCGGCGAGTCGCCGGATCAGGAAACGGCTCGGCTGCTCAAAGAGTGGTCGGGTTGCATGACCCAGACGAACTTCGACACGGCGAACATGGCGGCGGCGTGGGGCCAGATGCAGACGAACAACGGCGATCAGTGCCAGACCTGCCACGTCAATGGCGCGAACGGCATGATCGCGACGCAGCAGAAGACCGCGATGTTCGGCGTGATCTCCACGAACAAGTACTACATGCTCCAGTTCTTCACGGTCGACCTGACGAAGAGCCCCGCTCAGGTCATCATCAACAAGCAGTCGTTCCTCGGTGTCTCGCAAGGTCTCGTCCCGCACGTCGAACACCCGAAGTTCAACGCGGCGACGAACCAGGGCATGACCGCGCTCGACAAGTTCTACGCCTCGACGATGGCCGCGCACGCCGCATCGCCGAGCCTGTGCGGTCCGTCGACGCTGACGAACTAAGCTTCACCAAGGTTGTTGTTCTTAAAGGCGCTGCCCCTCGGTGGCGCCTGTTCGCTTTTCGGCGGTATTCTCCGAGGCGCACATGACGAAGCTCGTCAGCGGCGACGGTCGCACCCATATCGAATCCCTGTTAATGCGCGAATCCCTGCAGGATCGCGAAGTCCTGTCGAAGACAGATAGCGGGCGCGACCTCCAGATCTTCCCCGATGTCTCGCTCGTGTCGATCGGCGGCCAGAGCATCTTCGATCGCGGCAAGAGTGCGATCCTGCCACTCGTCGAAGAGCTCGCGGTCGTCAAGAAGCGCCACAAGATCGTGATCGGGGTCGGCGGCGGCACGCGCGTTCGCCACACGGTCTCGATCGCGATGGATCTCGGCTTGCCGACCGGCGGCATCGCGCAGCTCGTCGGCGCGATGGAGGAGCTCAACGCGATCCTGCTGAACGCGCTGCTCGCGCCCCACGGCTCGATGCCGATGCAGCGCGAGCACTTCTGGGATCTGCCGCTCTACTTCTTCGCGGGCATCACGCCGATCGCGATCTCGGTGCCGCCGTTTCATTTCTGGGAGCCGCCGCCGCTCGACGGTGCAGTCCCGATGCACGGATCGGACTTCGGTCTGTTCCAGCTCGCAGAGGTGCTCGGGATGAAGCAGCTGATCTTCGTCAAAGACGAAGACGGGCTCTACGACAAGGATCCGAAGAAGCACACCGGCGCGAAGCTGATCCCGAAGATCACGCTCGAGGAGCTGATCGCGAACATGCCCGCGGAGAACATCCTCGACGAAGAGCTGTACCGCACCTGGAGCGCGGCGCAGAACCTAACGCGCATCGTGATCGTCAACGGGCTCAAGCCGGGCCAGCTCACACGCGCGCTCGATGGCGAGGACGTCGGCACCGTGATCACGAAGGGGTCGCGATGAGCGAGCGCCGGATCATCGCGTCCGCACTTTCGGGATCGACCCTCACGGGTAGCGAGCCCTCCTCGATCGACTATCGACCGGTCGCCGTGATGCCCGACGTCCGCGTCGTCAAGATCGGCGGCCAGAGCATCATGGATCGCGGCCGCGCGGCGCTGTTCCCGATCCTCGACGAGATCATCGAGGCCCGGAAGAAGGGGATCCAGGTCGTCGTCCTGGTCGGCGGCGGCACACGCGCGCGGCATATCTACGCGATCGCCAGCGAGCTCGAGATGCCGACCGGTGTCGTCGCGACACTCGGCAAATATATTCCGATGCAGAACGCGCGGATGCTGCAGATGGTCCTCGCCCGGCATGGCGGCTTGTTCATGCTGCCCGACGACTTCGAGAAGCTGCCGCTGTATCTCTCGCTCGGCTGCATTCCCGTGATGAGCGGGATGCCGCCGTTCGGCTACTGGGAGAAGCGCGAGGAGGGCAGCCGGATCCCACCTCACCGCACCGACGCCGGCGTGTTCCTGTCGTGCGAGTTCCTCGGCGCCCGCCGCGCGATCTTCATCAAGGACGAGGACGGGCTCTACACCGACGATCCGAAGAAGGTCCCCTCGGCGACGCACATTCCACGGATCACCGCCAAAGAGCTGATCGATCGCAACCTCAACGATCTCGTCGTCGAACGAGTCGTCGTCGAGTACTTGCCGCGCGCTCGTTGGTGCAAGGAGCTACAGGTCGTCAACGGGCTCAAGCCAGGCCAAGTGCTCGCCGCACTTGAAGGGCAAGATGTCGGCACGATCATTTCTGCTTAGCGCTGTCGTTCTTGCAGCTTGCAAGAAATCACCACCGCCGCCGGAGGCCGATCCGGCCTTGGTGGTCGCGGTCGCCAAGCAGATGGTGCAGAACGTTCCGGCGCCGGCTGCCTCGCACGATTGCAAGCCCGAGGAGCTCACCGGAGCGACGCTGACGAACATCACGCTGCGGCGGATCGCAGGCCTCACGAATGCCGCCGATCCCGAGCACGCCGAATGGATCAACCCGAGCGAGCTCGAGACGTCTGCGGCACGCGTGCTCGCCGATCCGAAAGCCGATGCAGTCGCTGCACGTCGAGCGGCGGCCGAGCTGCTCGCGGCGCCGGGCTTCGTCGTGTATCGCATCGACATCGTCAACGCGCCGATCGCACTCGAGGTCAAAGACCTGAAGCTCGGCACCGTCGGCGCGCGCGCGATCCACTACGACAAGACCGGCGAACCGACCTGTGTTCTCTACTTCACGTTCGCGAACGACAAGGCCAAGAGCGACTGGGCGATCGGCAAGAGCGATCGCGCGATCATCGATCCCGTGGTCGCCAAAGCGATGCGCGAAGATCTCAAGGAGCAGTATCTGAAGAGCTACCCGCGACCGCCGCGACCGTAGCTACTTGGTCTTGCTGCCGCCGCCGCCCTTGCCCTTGCCACCACCGCCGCCGGTGCCGCTGCCGCCGCCCGAACCGGCCTTCTTCCGCTCGATGCCCTTGGCGTCGCCCTTGCCCGAGTGGTTCATGCCGTCGTCGCCTTTGCCGCCGCCGACGCCGCCCTCATTTCCCTTGTCGCCCGCTTTGACGTTGGCTTTGACCCAGTCAGCCGCCTTCGTGATGCGGCCATCGATCTCGGTCTTGAGCGCGGTCGCCGACGCCTTATCCTTCTCCGTGATCGTCACGATGACGCCCTTGGCCTCGTGCTTCGAGGTCGCCTTCGCGCCTTCGGCGACGAACACGGGACACAGACCCTGGCTGCCGCCGTGCGTGCCTTTTTGATCGTGAACGGCACCCGGGGTAGCGTCCTTCTTGTCCTGCTTGGCCTTGAGGAGCTCGTCGGTGCGCGTCTGGATCGCTTTGACCGCGTCTTTGTCGCTCGACGTGATGGTGACGACCACGGCGGACCCTTTGAGCGCGGCCGTTGTCGTCGAGCCGAGCACCGTGCTCGGACAGTTGCCCGCGTGATGAGTCATCGTGGTCGCGTCTGCGGATCCGGATCCGGCCATCGCCGCGGAACCGGTGTTCGAGCCCGCGGCCGAACCTGTGGCTGCAGAGCCCGTCGCAGCCGAGCCCGCCGCCGACCCGGTCGCGGCCGAGCCATCCGAGCCCATCGCGGCCGAGCCGGAGCCCGCTGCCGCGGATCCCGAGCCCATCGCCGAGCCCGAGCCCATCGTGGCCGAGCCCGCCGCGTTATCCGCGGTCTCCTTCTTCTTGCAGCCGGACAGAGCGAGAGAAGCGGCCAGAATCGTCATCGCGATGCGCATGTGAAGCCTCCGTGCGCATGCTACGTAAGTTTCGGATGCGGAGCATCATTGTCGCGACCTTGTTGTGGTCCTGCGTCGCCCTGGCGGATCCGGAGATCCGGCTCCCGCCGGGGACCCGCAAGGATGCCCAGGGGCAACTGGTGTCCGGACGCGGGCTGCGCGAGACGACCGACTTCATCGCCAAGGACCTCGACGGGCGCGGCATCGCGGTCAAGCAGCTCGGGCCGTACCGGTCTCGTGGTGTCGAGCTGACCCGGTTCGTCAGCGAGACGTCCTCGACGACATGGCTCGCGATCCACGTGCTTCGGTCGGCCGGCAAGACCTTGATCTTCTTCGTGCCGCGCGCGTCCTCTTGACGAAACTTCGGCGGGCCGATAGAAACCAACACCCGATCGGGGATCGTCTAATGGTAGGACGTCAGACTCTGGATCTGACTATCATGGTTCGAATCCATGTCCCCGAACCCTCGAAGATGCTTGACCGTTCTGACCGCTACGGGTAGAACGTCGGCTCTTCCGACCGGCCCCATAGTCTAGCGGTTAGGACGTCTGCCTCTCACGCAGAAAACTCGAGTTCAAGTCTCGATGGGGTCACCACTGTTTTCGCCGCCAAGACGGTCGATACTCTAGGGATGCGCGGTCCCTCGTCGATCAAATGTAGCTGCGGGTTCCACAACGATCCCTGGCGGCTGTTTTGCGGTGGCTGCGGGCTCAAGCTCGGACCCGCGTGCGCGAGCTGTGGCTTCGTGAACCTTGCCGTCACGTTCTGCGGCGGTTGCGGTACGGGTCTCGCCGAGACGAAACCGGCCAAGCCCGCGGCCGAGGCGAAAGCGGCCAAGCCCGCGGCAGATGCGAAAGCGCCAAAGCCCGTGATCCCCGCACCGGCGGTGCCCGCTCGCAAGGCTGCGCCCGCTCACAACGCGACGATCCCGATCATCCTCGACGACCTCGATCCGACGGAGTAATCACTCGACGCGGAGCTCTCGAACGCGAGGGCACCCTCATTCGAGCTGATCGGCACTCGCAGTCACGGATTTCCGCGTGCGATCAGAGATCTTGTGTCAGCGCCGCACGTGCGCGATTACGCACAGCGTTTTCAATGCTTTACCCTCGGTAAAGGCGTGTTACCCGTTAGTGGTGCCGCGCGGTTTCAGGGAGCTCGTATGAACGGAACCATCCTCGTCGTCGATGACGATGTCGACACGGCAACGCTGCTGCGCGATGTGTTGCGCCGCAGAGGCTTCGAAGCGATCGAGGTCCACTCGGCAGCGGAATGTTTGGAGCGGCTGCGGGCGCGTCCGGTCGACATCGTCGTCACCGACGTGCAGATGCCGGGGATGTCCGGCATCGAGCTGTGCCAGGAGCTTCGCGATCATCATCCCGACGTGCTCGCGATCATCGTGACCGGACTCGGCGTGCTCGATACCGCGATCGGCGCCATTCGCGCCGGCGCATACGACTTCATCATCAAACCGGTCAAAGCCGACGCGCTCGCGATCTCGGTGTCGCGCGCGATGGAGCATCTCTCGCTCAAGCAAGAGCTCAAGTCGTTGCGGATCGCCGCAAAGGACGCGCCTTCGGACGGCATCGTCGGCAACAGTGCCGCGATCCGCGAGACGGTCGACATGATCCGACGCGTCTCCGACAGCGACGCCACCGTGCTCGTGATCGGCGAGTCTGGTACCGGCAAGGAGCTCGTCGCGCGCGCTCTTCACAACTCGTCGCCTCGGCGCGATCAGCCGTTCGTCGCCGTCAATTGCGCGGCGATGCCGGCGCCGCTCCTCGAGAGCGAGCTCTTCGGTCATGTGCGCGGCGCGTTCACCGATGCCAAGCAGTCGCGCCCCGGTCTGTTCGTGCAAGCCGGTGCCGGCACGATCTTCCTCGACGAGATCGGCGAGATGCCGATGGAGATGCAGGTCAAGATCCTGCGCGTCCTGCAACAGCGGACCGTGCGGCCCGTCGGCGGCGACGAAGAAGTGCCGTTTCAAGCGCGCGTCGTCACCGCGAGCAACCGCGATCTCGAGACCGCGGTCGAGGAGAAGCGGTTCCGCGAAGATCTGTTCTATCGAATCAACGTCGTCGCGATTCACGTCCCACCGTTGCGCGCGCGCCAGAACGACATCCTGATGCTCGCGCAGTACTTCCTGAAGCGGATCGCGACGCGCACGCACAAGCCGGTCGAAGGCATCTCGAGCCCCGCCGCGCGCTTGCTGATGCACTACGACTGGCCGGGTAACGTGCGCGAGCTCGAGAACTGCATCGAGCGCGCGGTCGCGCTGTGTCGCCTCGACGAAATTACGGTCGACGATCTCCCGGCGAAGCTCCAGGAGCACAGCAGCTCGAACCTCGTGATCAGCACCGAGTCGACGTGCGAGATGATCACGCTCGACGAGATGGAGCGTCGTTACGTCCGCCACGTGCTGAACGCGGTCGGCGGCAACAAGACGCAGGCCGCGCGCGCGCTCGGGATCGATCGCCGCTCGCTGTACCGCCGCCTCGAAGAGCCGCTACAGCCGCCGAAGCCGCCGGAAGAGCAGCCACCTGCCCCACCGGCGCCGCCCGCCGCGAGCGGTCCGCAGGAATAGCTCAGCTTGCGACGACGACCTCGGTCTTGATCGAATTCGCGATGAAGCACCCGTCGTGCGCCGCGTGATGCAGGCGCGCGAGGTCCTCGGCGCTCGGCTGCTTGTCACCCGCGTACGCGATCCGCGGTGTCAGGGTCACGCGAGCGATCCAGCTCGCACCACGTTCGTTCTTCGCCATCACGCCGACCGCGTCATCGCGATAGCTCTCGACGACGAAGCCGGCCTTCGCGGCGACGTAGAGAAACGTCAGCATGTGGCAGCTCGAGATCGAGGCGACGTACGCTTCCTCGGGATCGACGTGGGCCGGATTCGACCAGGGCACCGGCACGACGTGCGGCGACGGCGATCCGGGCACGGTGAGGCCGCCGTCGAAGACCCACGTGTGCTCGCGCGAGTACCGGCCCTTGCGAAAGTCATCTCCGCTCGCCGCGGACTTCCAAGTGATCGTCGCTCGATGCTCCGACATATGTGGAAGTCTAGCCGAACCGGATCGAGCGCATAGAGAGCGATCCGAGATCCCAGCCCGTCGTGGGGAATGACACGGCGTCGTCGCGCGTCGAGGCGCCGGCCGCATAGAGCAGCGGCAGATAGTGATCGAGGCTCGGGTGCGCTAGCCGTGCGTGGTCCGACGTGATTCCGGATACCAGCCGTTGATCATCGTGCTGCATCACCGCGGCCTCGATCTCGTGATCGAACTGCGCGGCCCACGCAGGTCGCGTCTGATCGCCGGTCTGCATGCTCCGGAAGGCGTGGCGCAGGTTGTGGGTGACATTGCCGCTCGCGACGATGAGGATGCCCTCGTCGCGCAGCGGCTCGAGCGCGCGCCCGATCGCGAGGTGCTCGGCGGGTGACAGGCGCTGATCGATGCTGAGCTGCACGACCGGCAGATCGGCGGCAGGCCGCATGTGACGGAGCACCGTCCACGTGCCGTGATCGAGTCCCCAGTCACTCGACAGCGCTGCCTCGCGCGAGGCGAGCAAGGTCTCGACGCGCTTCGCGAGCTCGGTGCTGCCGCGTGCAGGATATTGGATCTCGTAGAGCTCCCGAGGAAATCCACCGAAATCGTGGATCGTCTCCGGCGGATCATTCGCCGTGAGGAGCGTGCCGTCGACGTACCAGTGGGCCGAAACCGCGAGGATCGCGCGCGCCTTCGGCAGCGCATCGCCGAGCGCCCTGAAGCCTCGGGTCCATGCGTTATCAGCGATCGCATTCATCGGCGAGCCGTGGCCGATGAACAGAACGGGCATGCGTGCGGACGACATCGAAGCATGGTGCGGACGGTCCCGAGAATTGCAATCGGTCCGGCGTGGTCAACTGTGTTCCGCCCGCGAATCCCAGGAATTTTCCGCGTCCGCACCCCCACCTCCGTCGGCGGTCAGGCCGAGGCGTTTGAGCACGAGGGACAGCGTCAGGCCCTGCACCAGGATCGCAAACGCGACGACGGCGTACGTCATGAGGAGGATCGTGTCTCGCGCCGCTCCGGGCGGCAGTGACAAGGCGAGCGCGACCGAGAGTCCCCCACGGAGACCTCCCCACGTCAGGATCGCGAGGGCGTGCGATTGCCCGACCCGCAGAGGCCGAAGCGCCGCCAGCGAAGCGGCGACCGAAACGAAGCGAGCGCCGAGCACGAGCGGAACCGCGCAAGCGGCCGCGATCGCGACCTCGAGCGAGACCCGCAGTCGCGTGGCTTCGAGCCCGAGCATCAGGAACAGCACCGCGTTGAGGATCTCGTCGATCACCTCCCACAGATCGAGGTGATGCGGACGCGCGGTGCGGGGCGTGCGATTTCCGATCACGATGCCGGCGACGACCGCGCCGATCGGCGCCGAGACATGGATCGTCTCCGCGGCGACGTAACCGCCGAGCACGAGCGCGAGCGTCACGAGCACCTCGACGGTGTATTCGTCGATCGCGCGGAGCAGGCGGTCGCCGATCAAACCGAGGATCAGCCCGAACAGCGCGCCACCGACGGCTTCGCGCGCGAACAGCATGACGACATCGCCTCCGGACACGTGATCGCCCGCCGCCACCGCGAGCAACACCGTGCAGATGACCACGCCGATGCCGTCGTTGAACAACGACTCGCCGCTGATCTGCACGGCGAGCGTCCGCGGGACCTTCGATCGCTTGAGCACGCCGAGGACGGCGATCGGATCGGTCGGCGAGATCAGCGCACCGAATAACAGCGCATCGAGCGCACTGATCTGATGGCCGAGCGCCGCCAGCACACCGTAGATCGCCGAAGCCACGAGCACGGTCGAGATCAGCGTGCCGCCGAGAGACAGTGCGAGCACGGTCCACTTCTGCGCCGCGAGCTCGTCGATCCGGATGTGCAAGGCGCCGGCGAACAGCAGGAATCCGAGCATCCCGTGCAGCAGCGTCGGTCCGAAGTTGGCTTGCTCCACGACATCGCGGATGTGCGAAGCATCGATCAGCCCGAGCGCATCGAGTGCGACGACCACGAGCGATGCCGTCAGCGCGATCGCGAGCAGGCCGATCTGCGGCGGCAGCTTGATGAAGCGCGCGTTCACGTACGCGAGAAGCGCCGTGAGCGAAACGATGAGCGCTGCAATCTGGACCGTCGACATTGCGGGAACGCGCCGACCGCGAAGGCGGCCCGACCTTCGCGGTTCCTGCAGCGTGGTCGCTGCACCCTTATTCTAGAGGCTGGCCGAGATCGGTTTCTGCGGCAAGGATGATCAGCGCGTGCACGCATTTGCTGCGGGCCGCTCATGACTTTCGGAGGCGCAGGCCGTCCCAGGCGATCCCTTTAGTGAATGATCTTCAGGCGATCGCGGTCCCTCATCTATATCGGCGGGTGCCGTTGCACCAGGGAGCCGCTGTGACGAGGATGTCCGAGGATTAGCGGCGCGGGCGCGCCTGAAGGGCAGTGTCATGGAAGAAATGACCAACGGAGAGCACGAAGCATCGGGCCAGGGCGGCCAGGACGCCTTCGCGAAGATCGTCGCGAACCAAGAAAAGATCCTCGCGAACCAAGCGAAGATCGCCGGCAACCAGAAGCAGCTCACGCAGATCCTGGCGAACCAGAAGCAGATCCAGGCGAACCAGACGAAGCTCGATCAGGTGCTCGCGAACCAGGCCAAGATCGCCGGTAACCAAAAGAAGCTCGATCAGGTGCTCGCGAACCAGACGAAGATCGCCGGCAACCAGAAGCAGCTCGCACAGATCCTGGCGAACCAGAAGACGATCGTCGCGAATCAGAAGAAGATCCTCGCGAAGAAGTAATGGATCTACTCGAGCGAGCTCGCGCGCTAGCGGCGTGCCCGTTGTTCGAGAACCTCGCGCCCGCCGTGCTGATCCGGCTGGCGGAGCGAGCGCGCGCGACCGAGCTCGTTCGCGGTGACCGCCGAACGACCGAAGACTCGGTGTGGGTCGTCGCGCGCGGTGTGCTCGCAGTCGTCATCCGAGCCGCAGGCGCCGAACACACGCCGGGCGCAGACGTCGCGACGACGAGTATCGTGATCAAGCGCGGAGCGCCGGCGATCGCCGGGAATGCGGTCGGCATCGTGCGCGTCGTGCGTCCGGCCACGCCGATCGTCGAGGTGATCGCGGAACAGCCCAGCGTGCTCGTCGGGCTCACGGTCCACGATGTGCGCGACGTGCTCGAGGAGGATCCTGCGGCGTTGACCGCGCTCGCAGATCGGTTGGCCGGGCTGCTCCTGGATCAGGCACCGTGAACAAGCGCGCGTACGTGCTCGGCGCTGCGATGGTGCTGCTCGCGAGCATCGTCGCGGTCGCGCTGCGATCGTTTGCAGAAGCCGCCTTCCTCGGCGCGTACGGCGCGAAGCAGATGCCGTGGCTTCTGATCGCGAATGCAGCGGGCTTCGCGGTCGCCGCACTCGGTTACGACGCGATCACGCGGCGGGCGCGTGCGAAGGTGGTCGACCTCGCGCTACTCGGCGTGCTCGGCGTCGCGGCCGCCGCCGCACCTTCGATGCTCGCGGCAGGCGTACCGG
Organism: Myxococcales bacterium; assembly: GCA_028287115.1. Lineage (GTDB taxonomy): Bacteria > Myxococcota_A > Polyangia > Haliangiales > Haliangiaceae > JABFXX01. The sequence continues at coordinate 13,103 of JAQBQF010000255.1, read as the reverse complement.
CGGTCGTGCTCGTGGTAGGGCTCGCAGCGGCATCGCAGGTTGCAGGCCTCGCGCTGTGGAATCGCGTCGCCGCCACGGTCGCCGGACGCGATGCGCGGCGGATGCTGCCGCGCGCGGGTGCCGCGGTCACCGCGGGTGGCGCGATCGCGGGCCTCGGTGCGGGCGTGCTGATCCCGCGGCTCGGCCTTGCAGCGATTCCGTATCTCGGTGCGGCCGTGACGCTCGCCGTGCTCGCGGTGTTCCTCGCGCAGGATCGCGCGCTCGCCGCGGGTGGTGCACCCGGTGGGGTCGTCGGGGCGACGCCCGAGGCCGCGACCGCGCCGATCTCCGCGCTGCAACGCCGGCTGATCTTCGGGCTCGTCACGGTCGCGATCCTCGAGGCGATCGTGTCGACCGTCGTCGATCTGCAGTTCCTCGCGCGCCTCAAGGGCCACTACGCCGACACGCAAGACCGTGCGATCGCCCTCAGCCTGTTCTACGGCGGGACCAATGCGATCTTGTTCGTGCTGCAGACCGCCGCCGTGCCGCTGCTGCTCGTGACACGCAGCCTGACGTTCACCGCGGCGATCCATCCGCTGATGTTGATCCTGTCGTATCTCGGCTTCGCCGCGTCGCCCGGGTTTATCGGCATCGCCGGCACGCGCACCGCGGATCAGGTGTTGCGGCTCGCGACATCGCGGACCTCTCAAGAGGTCTCGCTGTCCGCGTTGCCGCCCGGTCCGCGCGCGCGCTGGAAGGTGCTGCTGCGCGGTGCCGTGTGGCCGGCAGGTGCCGCGGCCGCAGCGCTCGTCCTGCTCGCACTCGGGCCCGAAGCGCTGCGCGATCCGGTACGCCTCGCGATGGCCGCGATCGCGATCGCGGTCGCCTGGGCGATCGCGGCGCGCGTCGCAGCGCGGCGATTTCAGGCGGCCCTCGCGGCGCCGCTCGGAATTCGCGCGGTCGAGACCGAGGATCCGCGCCGGATCGATCTCGACACCCTCGAGCGCTGGACGCGGGCCGCCGGTTCGGATGATCCGAAAACCGCCGCACTCGCGCGCGCAGCCGTCGCACGCGCTCGCATCGATCCCGGCGACCTGTCGAACCACCTCCGTCACGACGAGCCCGAGGTGCGCGCCGCGATGTACGATCAGCTCTCGCGCGATCTGCCGCGCGAGCCCAAGGCGCTGGTCGGTGGCGAGCTGCGCGAGGAGCTGCGCGCCGCGATCGCGATCGAAGATGACGATCGCGCGCTCGCGCTCGGGATCAAGGCGCTCGCGCTGCGCCTCGACAAGTCGGGCATCGAGCGCGGCAAACAGCGCGCTGGGTTGTCGCGCGAGGTCGACGAAGCGGTGAGGATGGCCGAGCTCATGGCTACGGGCGGACCCGTGGTTGCCGCCGAGATCGGCCCGCTGTGCGAGCGCCATCCGCGGTGGCTCACCGAATTGATCCGCCGGGGTTGGCTGACCGATCCGACGCACGACGGAGCATCGCGCGACTTGGCGTTGCGCGAGGCTGCGGCAAATCCCGCACAGCGCGCCGGCGCGCTGTCGGTGATCGCGAACCTGCCCACATCGACGCCGCTCGAGATCCTGGTGACGGCGCTCGAAGCCGGCGAGCCCGCAGCGTCGCTCGCGATCGAAACCATCGACGAGGTGGGCGCGGACCTCCTGGCGGGATGCGCCGTCAGTGTTTCGCCGCTCGCGCGCGCGGAGCTCGCGCGCGCAAGCGGACGCGCGCTGTCCGGATCGCCGATCGTCGCCGCGCTGATCGCGGATCCAGATCCCGAGGTCGCATACGCCGCACTGCGAACCGCACTCGCGATCGCGCGGGGCGGCGTCGCGATTCCGATCCCGAGCCAGATGGCGGCCCATCGTGCGGCCCTCGACGCCCTCGCCGCTCATCTCGATGCGCGCGATGCGCTCGCCGGTAATGACGCGTGGTCCGCGTGTGCGCGGTACGAGCTCGAGACGGCGACCCGCCGGTGCGTGGCGCGGATGCTGTGGGCTGCCGCCGTCGCCGCCGCGACCGCCGGCCGCGATCCGGCACCGCTCGCCGCGAGTGCACGGTACCTGATCGGCGCGCGCGAAGCCGATCGCAAGCGAGCGCTCGACGTGGTCCAAGAAACCAACACGGGCAGCTCGCACATCCTCGAGCTGATCGAGCGCTGGATGCGCCCTGCAGGCTCGCTGCCCACGGCTGCGCTCGGCGCGATCGCGACGTTCGATCCGTGGCTCGCGCGGCTCGGTGCGGGGGAGCTCGTCGCGATCGAGCCCACGCTCGTGGATCTGCGCCGACCTCCGCTGTTCGCGTCGATCGCCGGGCCTGCTCTGTGCGCGCTCGCCGAACGCGCCGCGCGCAAGCGAATCGACGGCGAGCTGTTCGAGGCGGGAGACACCGGCGACGCGATGTATGTCGTGACGGCAGGCGCGCTCGTCGCAAGCCGCGCGCACGATGCCGACCGGCGCCTCGAGGTCGGCAACGTCGTGGGAGAGGTCGCGGTGCTGTCACGCGCGCCACGAGCCGCGACGGTGTGCGCCGCCGGCGACGGTGCGGAGGTGCTCGAGATCGATCGTGCGACCTTTACAGCGGCTGCGCGGCGCGCGCCCGAGCTCGTCCTCGGACTATCGGCGTCGCTCGCCGGATGGCTCGCGCCGAATCGTCCCGACGTGCTGTGAGAGCGCTCAGAACTGAAAATAGATGAACGGCACGATCTTCGGGTGCGCGAGCTCTCGAAGCACCAGCGCACCGGCCGCGAGCACACTGCCCTGCCCCCACGCCGGCATCTGCATGAACCGATCGCGCAGCCACCGAAAGCTGTTCGCGGCAAAGAAGTGGCACAACATGCCAACACCGAGCGCGGTCGTCACCATCGGAACGAGATTCGCATGATCGAGCTCGCCGCCCGCGATCTGGCGCAGCATCGCGAGCGCGCTATCGAACGACGATGCGCGGAAAAAGATCCACGCGAGGCAGACGTAGTTGAACACGAGAAAGATCGCGAGGCCCCGCCGCAGCACGAACACGACATCCGCGGCCGCACCGCGCTCGACCAGGTCGGCTGCGAGTCCGAGCAGGTACACGGCGGTCGCCATCGGAAGCCAGGTCCAGCTCTCTGCGAGTGGGAGTGCGACCAGGAAACCAACGGCGGCGAAGCACATCGCGAGACGCAGGCACTCGACGAGTCTCGTCCCGGGCGACCGCATCGCGACCAAGAAGCGTGGAACCTCCGGCGGCGGCACCACCGGCCGATCCGCGCCGAGCCACGCCGTCGACACGGCCCATAGCGGCGTCAGGTAGAGCCACGCGAACACGAGCTGGCTCCACGTCCCTCCCAAGCCGGGAACCCACGCCAAGACGCTCTGCGTCTCGGGGCTCAGCAGCGCGACGTGCTCGACGAGGTTCGGCACGACGACCAGATGGATCGCCAGGCCACTCACCGCAAACGCCGCACACCACACGACCATCGCTCGTGCGCTCCGCGTTCCCGCGGCCGTCGCGCGCTGGAAGAATCGCGTGACCGCGAGCCCAAATCCGTGGAGCGCCCCCCACACGATGAACGCCCAGCTTGCACCGTGCCACAGCCCGCCGAGGATCATCGTCAGGATCAGGTTGAGATAAGTGCGCCAGGCCGCGCCGCGATTTCCGCCGAGCGTCACGTACAGGTAGTCACGAAGCCACGTCGACAGGCTGATGTGCCAGCGCCGCCAGAACTCCTGGAGGTTCGCGCTGCGATACGGCGTGCGAAAGTTTTCGGGCAGCGTGAACCCGAGAAGCTGCGCCGAGCCGATCGCGATATCGGAGTACGCGGAGAAATCGAGATAGATCTGCAACGCGTACGCATAGACCCCGACGAGCACCTCGAGCCCCGAGAATCGCTCCGGGTTGTCGAACACGCGCTCGACGATCGAGATCGCGAGCGTGTCCGCGAGCGCGATCTTCTTGAACAAACCGACGAGGATCCGGAACAAGCCGTCGGTCGCCTTCTGGATCTCGAGCGCCGGCAGCTCGGCGAGCTGCGGTAACAGATCCTGCGCACGCACGATCGGACCGGCGACCAGCTGCGGAAAGAACAGCACGAACGTCGCGAACTGGATCACCGAGCGCGTCGCGCGAAGCTGCTTGCGATAGACGTCGATCGTGTACGACAGCGACTGGAACGTGTGGAACGAGATGCCGGCCGGCAAGATCAAATGGAGCGGGTCCGGCACGCGCGCGGCGAGATGGGTGCCGAGCCATGCGTCGAGATGCGTCGCGATCGGGGACGCGACCTCTTGCGTGAAGAAGTCGGTGTACTTGAAGAACACCAGGATGCCGAGGTTCGAGCACAGGCTCACGATCACGAGCACTTTGCGCGCGACCGGCTGCTCGTTGTTCTCGATCCAGATCGCGAGGTAGTAATCGAGGACGATCGTGCCGAGCAGCAGCCCGAGCAGATAGCGATAAGGCCCGGGCATCGCCGAAGCCCACGCCTGATAGAACAGGCTCGACACGACGAACAAGATCACGAGTCGGCCGAGCGGACGGTACGTGTCTTCGATCGCCGCACCGATGCCGACGCCGAGGACGAGCAGCACGAGCAGATGCCCGTGCTCGACGAGAACCGAGGTGACGAGATCGAGCACGTCCGCGTGAGAGGCGATCGCGACCGTTCCGCCGACGATCGCCAGCGCGAGCACGATCCCGCGCGCGATGATCTGCTGGCCGCGTGGCGATGCGATCCATCCGCCCGCGCGCCGGCCGAGCGTGATCGCGCCCCCGAGGACCGCGAGCCCGATCGCCCAGCGAGCTGCGAGCGTCGCGATCGGCCACGTCGAGGGCGCCGCGTGCGTGCCGCCGGCTGCCATCAGGCGATACAGAGCACCGCCGAGGGGATCCCACAGCGTGTCTGGATCCTTCGCGACGAGCGTGAACACGAGGTCGCCCAGCAGGACCATGATCCCGGTCCGACCCCACGTGCCTGCGACCCCGGCGCGGCGCGACAGCGCATACAGACCGAGAAAGGCGATCACGACCGGCAACTGGCTTGCCCCGACCAGCCGGATTCCGATCACGCCGATCAAGACCCGCAGCGCGAGCCGGCCCCAACTGCCGCCCACACCGAGCCCGCGCGACAGCGCGTAGAGAAAGAACACCGCGATCAGGAACAGCGGGTAATCGGGACTCGAGAACAGCATTACGGCGCGAGAGGGAGCGCCTGCTCGGGCCCCACCGGGGTTGCGACAGGCTCGACCGAGCCCGGTAGAGGGGCGTCGGACGGCTTCACCGGCGGCGGCAGACGAATCGGTTTCGTCGGCGGCATGTTCTGCGCGCGGCGCCAATCGGCGTAGCGCACGAGCACCGCCTGCGACAGCGCATCGGCCCAGCGCTGATAACCGACGTCCGTGAAGTGAACGTGATCTTTGTACGCGACCTTCGGCTCGGCGAGCACCCACGGCTGCATCTGATCCGGACCGCCCATCGCGGCGAACGTATCGAAGAACGCGACCTTGTTGCGCACCGCGGCGGAATGCTCGACGGAAATGATCTCGCCGAGCACGCCCGGCGTGCGCCACTCGCATTCCGGGATCACGCCGGCATCGATCGCCGCCTTCTGCTTCTGCATGCGATCGCAGGACTTGCCCGCTTCGCGCACGCCGAGATCCGGCGGCCCGAGAATCAAGATCGAGGCGGTCGGCGCGGCAGCGCGGATCCTCAGGATCGTGTCGTCGAAGTATCGCGCCATCGCCTCGAGATCGAGATCGGGATCGTCAGCTTCGTTCGTGCCGTACTGGAGCACGACGAGACGTGGATCGCGCGTCGACAGCTGATCGCCGATGATCGACCAGTCCCACGAGCGCAAGCTGCCGAGCCGCCGCCCGACGACACCGAGCGAGTCGACGATCGCGCCCGGCTTGCCGCGCTCCATCACGACGCCGAACAGATCGACAGGGCCTCCGCCTCCATGCTCGAGCGTCAGCTTGTGTGGACCATCGACTACCGGGATCACCTGACGCGCTGGGTGCGGCGGCTCGATCGGCGCGGTCTTCGTCGACAGCTGTTGCCACGCCCCCTCGTCGACGCGGTACCGGAGCAGCCCGTGATCGGGTGCCGAGTAGTAGAGGATCTCGAGCTGCGAGACGCGTGTCCCCGCCTGACAATCGAGACAGGTCTCGACCCACAGCTGCGCGCCCTTCTGCTGGCCGTACACCCGAATGCCGCTGATGCCGTAGGGCTCCGGATCGCCGCGATGCCCGCCGACCGCCGCCTTCCACGTCCCGGAAGTCCCGTACAGCACGTCGCGCTGATAGTAGTGACGGGTCGGCGGCCGTCCCGCGGCGACGAGGCCGCGCCCGGCGTCGCCGAACCGGCTTTGGAACGTCGTCCGCAGCCGCGAGGTCATCGAATCGCCGGCGGTGTGCGAGTCGCCGAAAAACAGCAGCAGTACGCGGCCGGTCGGATCGGCGCGCTCGGCCGCATCGAGACCGATGAACAGCTGATCGAGCGTGCCCGCCGGTGCGTCGAGCGTGCCGGGGATGTACGCGACCTCCCCATCGCTCGTCGGCACTTCGATTGCCGCCCCGCCGTCGTCGACGATCGCCGGCACCGGCCGCGGGCGCGGCGTGACCGGCCTCTGCGATCGCTCGCCATCGCACCCGGAATCACAGCCGAGTAGCGCTGCCGCGAGCGCGAGCGCGATGCATGTGTGGCGGACCGTCATTTGCCCGCGTACTGGTGAAATCCGGCGAGCAGCGCATCGAACACGGCATCGGCCATCTTGTTCGCGCCCTTGCGCGACAGGTGCTGGAAGTCGCTGCCGACAAGGCCCTTGCGGAACCATTTTTGCGCCGAGCCTTTGCCGCCCATCCACCGGTACGTCGAATAGAACGCGCAGCCTTGCGCGTGCGCGGCCGTGCGCTGCGCCTCGACGAGCAGCGGCATCACAGGCCGCGATGGATATTCGCCGTCCTTTGCTTCGGCCTGATCCGTCGGCGACACGACGAGGCATGCCGCGTCCGGGCGTCCCTTGCGGATCGGCTCGAGGATCTTCTCGTACCGCGACGCGTAGTCCTTCGTGTCGTGATCGCCCGGGCTCAGCCACTGTGCCTCGTTCGCGCCGATCATGATCATCACGAGATCCGCGCTGCGATGACCGAGCTCGGCGCTCCAGTGTGCCGCATCGTTGGCGAGGAAGCTCTTCACGTTGACGCTGACGATCCCGAGGTTATCGACCACGGCGCCGTGATCATTCTCGAGATCGATCCCGAACAGGCGCACGCGACCCTCGGTCGAGATCTTGAACTGGCCGGCGCCCGCCTCGAGCTTCGCGGTGGACCACGCTGCCTGTTTCTGCTCTGCCAGGGTCGCCGCGTGGATCACCTCGGCGCCGTCGGCGGAGATCGTGGCAGTCCCGCCTTTGGGTTGCGCGAGATAGTACAGCTCGACGTTCGTCGCCTTGCCTGCGACGAGCTTGATCGTCGCGCGACCGCCGTCGGTCTCGGTCGAGCTGCCGCCCACACCGTAGAGGCCGTCGGCGACCTGGGTCGTCGAGATCGCATGCGTCAGCCAGCTTCCGCCGGAAGACCGCGTGATCGCCTCGTGCTCGCAAAACCGGTGCGGCGGCACGATGTAGACGAACCCCGGTCCGCCATCGCCGAGCTCGGTCTGCATCCGCGTGCGCAGCCGCCCGGGGATGGCGTCGGTCGCAACGACCGAATCGCCGTACCACGAGATCCGCACGGCGCGCCCGAGCTTGCCGGCCTTCGCGTCGCCGACGGCGCGATAGAACCCGTCCATTGCCCATCGCTTGCAGGCGTCGTCTTTGCCGTCGAGGCAGACGTCGTCGAGCGCCCCGATATCGTGATCGCCCGACGACGGCAGCTTCACGGCCGCGTCGCTCGCATCCTCCGTGTCGTTTGCTTCGGCGACGACCACCGGCGCGCCGATCGCGGGCGTCGTTGCCGCGGGTGTGCGCTTCGCGGTCAGCCGATCTGCGAACGCGTCGACATGACCGTCGATGAAGCGGATGCCGATGCAGACCGCGAGACCGAACCACGCCAATGTCGGTGCGATGGTCCAGCTGCGATCGGGCGCGGACATCGAGACCGAAGGTATGCGAACCGGTGAGGGAGTCAAGGTTACGGTCTGCCGTCGCCGCTCGGGAAGATCCTCAGATCGTGCGCGGTCTGCGCCGCGGTGCAAGTGGCGGGGCGTTATGCTCCCGGCCGAGGTCCGCTGGGTCACCTGCGCGACCGCCCGGCCGCGCCGGCATGATCGGCTGCTATGATCAGCGCTGCATGCGGTGGCTGCTGTTATGTCTCGCGATCGGCTGCACGCCTGTCTCGTCGCTTCCGCCCGTCTACACCGGCGAGCCGATCGCGAAACCGCTCCCCGAGCCCGCGGCTCCGCCCGTCGATAGCTCTCGCGCCGGCGTCGTGATCGACCGATCGAGCGAGTTCGTGTTCGACGGCGGTCGCATCCAATTCGAGATGCGCCGCGATGGCGGCCGGCTGATCGAGGTCGCATACAACCGGTACGCGGTCCCGATCGTGATGGAGTGGGAGCTGACGGACCTCGAAAATCTCGAGCCGACGGCGCCGCTCACCGGGGTGTCGCTGCTGCCCGCGGCGCCGCAGCCGAATGCGCAGACGACCGGGGTCGTGTTGACAATGCTGTCGATCGCCGATCCAAGGGCCGCGTACCGTCGGCGGATCACCTTTCACGCAAGGTTTGGGGATCCGAGGGCGCGCCCTTCGTCGTACGCCTATCGCCTGCCGTACGTCACCAAGACCACGTTCGCGGTGCTCCAGGGGTTTCACGGCGCCTTCTCGCATCGAGGCTCGAATGAATACGCGATCGACTTCGATTGTCCGGTCGCGACGCACGTGCTCGCGACCCGGCCGGGCATCGTCGTGGCGACGAATGCCTCCGCCCAGGGGGCCGGCACGACACCCGAGTTCCTCGACTACCAGCGCACGAACTTCGTGATCGTGCTCCACGATGACGGGACGCTCGGCGAGTACATGCACCTGGCACCGAGCGGTGTCGAGGTTCGCGCCGGGGAGCGCGTCGCGCGCGGAGCCGAGCTCGCGCTGTCCGGCAATACCGGATTCTCGTCGACGCCACACCTCCATTTCCAGGTGATGACCGCAGGCGATGACGGCCTGTCGGCCCGGTCCTTCCCGTTCCAGCTCGCCGCCGGGCCGAACCGCATCGAGGAGCCGGTTCAAGGCCGGTCTTACACCGCGTGGGAGTAGGGTTCGGGTCTGCCGGCGACTTGGGCGATCTCCGAAAGTGATAGGATGTCCTCGTGAACTGCCCGGTGTGTAAGCAGCGGCCTGCTGAGGTCGGCGTGCTCTGCGAGGAATGTCGCGAAGAGCTCTCGAGTCCTTTGCACATCACACCCGAGCAGATCCAGGTGCGGAACGTGCGGCCTACCGGCGCGGCGCTGATCGATCTGTGGGGCCGGCCGCAACCGCTCGAGGCGCGCACGCTGATCGGCCGTCAGATCGACAGCCCCGGCATTGCGGTCCTCGAGCCCAGTGTCTCGCGCCACCACGCACACCTGACGTTCGACAACGGAACATGGACGCTCCGCGATCTCGGATCGGCGAATGGCACGTTTCAAGATGATCGGCTGATCGAGGCCGCGGTCACGGTGCACGACTCCAATCGAATTCGTTTCGGCCACATCGCGTTCTATCTGATCGAGGACGTTTCGCGCTTGCCGAGCCCTCGCTCGAGCCGCAGCGTGACGACGACGATCCGTCCGGTCGCGAAAGCCGAGGCCGCCCCCGCGGACGGGGCCGCCGCGGAAGAGTTCGACGAAGCCGAAGAGCGCACGAACGTCGGTCTCCCCGAGATGCGGTTCAGACTGCACGAGCCGACCGGCGGCGGTGGCGGTCTCGTCGAAGTCGACGGCAAGCAGGTTCAGCTGACGACTACGCAATTCGAGCTGATCTCGCTCATGATCAAGCGCATGAGCTCCGAGGCTCACCAGCCCGAGCTCGTGCGCGGCTTCGTCCGATCGTCCGAGCTGATCGCGGACCTGTCGTGGGACACGAAGGAACCGAGCGAGAACCACGTCAAGCAGCTCGTCCGGCGGGTCCGGAGAGCGTTGATGAAGGCGGAGATCGGCGATCTCATCGAGTCGCGTCATCGCTTCGGCTATCGGCTGCGCGCGGTCCCCAGAACGGCGTGATGTCCGGGTCACCGGACCGCCGGCGCGCGGTCCCGAAGACGGCGTGATGTCCGGCTCACCGGACCGCCGGCGCGCGGTCCCGAAGATGGCGTGATGTCCGGCTCACCGGACCGCCGGCGCGCGGTCGGCTGATACCGTGGCGACATGCGAGCGATGTACTGCGGTCTGTTCCTCGTGGTTCTCGGTACGCGTCTGGTCCGTGCCGATGATCCCAAGTTCGAATACGGCAAGGCCGAGGAGGTCAAGGACGTCAAAGCCGTCGAGTGGCTCGCGACCGCAGAAGCGGGCCTCGTGCTCACGACGGGCAACTCCGACACGACCGCGGCCACCGGCGGGCTCAAGGTCTCGCGCAAGGAGCGCGCGAACAAAGTTAGCTTCGAGGCGAGCGGCGTGTACGCGAAGCAGGGCCTGCGCATCCTGCTCGATAAGAACGGCAACGGACTGATCGACGATCCGAGCGAGATCGTGTCGACGAGCTCCCTGACGACCGAAATGTTCGCGAGCAGGCTCCGCTACGACCGATTCCTCACCGAGCTCAACTCCCTGTTTGTCGCTGCGCTTGCCGCGCGCAATCTGCCCGCCGGCAAGGAGTCCGTGATCGGCGCCCAAGCCGGCTACAGCCGCAGCCTCTACAAGACCAAGACCGCACAGACAGTCGCCGAGCTCGGCTATGACTTCTCGCGTGAGGATTTGATCACCGGCGAGCCGCTGTCGATTCATTCCGGCCGGCTGTTCTTCGGGCACAGGGCGACGATGACGGCCGGCACCGACGTCGAGACCGCGCTCGAGCTGCTGACCAACGTCAACCGCGAGACCCTGCCGACCGGCAAGGATGGCGGCCCCTTGCAGGATACGCGCGTCAACTTCAAGGTCGCGATCTCCGCGAAGATCGGCAAGAACCTCGCGGTCCAGACCTCGCTCGAAGCTCGCTACGACAACCGGCCTGGCCCGCTGGCGATCAAGAACCTCGCGATGGGCTTCGTGCCCGAGGCCTCGTCCCTGGACACGATCATGAACGCGCAGTTCATCTACACGTTCACCGGAGCGAAGTAGCGGCTTCGGCTGAAAGGGTCGCGTTGCCGAGCATCCGCGGCGCACAGAGCGCACGAACACCAGCACGAGGCTCGAACGCCCAGCGCGCCGGCGGCTAGCCGCGCTTGTGACGCGCGCCGTTCGAGACGACGGAGCGATCTTCGACGGTAGCGGCGAGCTCTTCGAGGAGCGCGCGCAGCGACTTCATCTTCTTGCTGCCGAGCCGGGTCGCCCAGCGGGCCTCGGTGGCCGCCGCGACACGCCGGACCTCGGCGGCCCAGATCCTCCCCTTCGGGCCCAGGCGAACGCGCTTGATCACGCCGTGATCGGGATCCGGAAAGCGCTCGACCATCTTCGTGGTCTCGAGGTCATCGACCAGATCTCCAACGGTCTGCTTCGGAAGCGCGAGGACCGTGACCAGGTCTGCAAGGCGAACGCCTTCCGGCGAAATCGCGCTGAGCAGCTGGATGTGGGTGGGGCGCAGCTGCGGAAATCCCAGGCGCTCGAGCCTACTGGCGAGCTGCGCCTGCAGGTCATGCTGTGGGACATGAAGCAGCGAGCGAAGGTCTCGGCCGGCACGGGAGATTCGAGGCGTCTTCGTCATGGTCACGAGCACGAGCGACGTGAGGGATTTGCGTCATATCAGAGCCGATTTGAAATCGGAACCCTGAATGTTCGCAAATGATCATCCGGAGCACGTTAACTCGCAACGCGCTAACCGCCTCATCGCGCAACAGCCCCTACATGTCTGTTGTCAATGTGGCGGCGCGGTCGTCGGCGTGACCGCATTCGACACGGCATGCAGATCCACGATGCCAATTTCTGCACCGCCGCGATCGATCGGCGGCCCGAACAGCTTGCGCCACAGCCACCGTCCAAAGCGCGCAACATCGTCGAACCACGTGTAGATCACGGGGACGGCGATCAGCGTCAGGAGCAGCGACATCAGCTGTCCACCGACGACGACCGAGGCCATTGCTTTCGAGAACCCAGAGCCGATGCCCTGGCTCGTGATCAGCGGGAGCATGCCTGCGACGAACGCAAAGGTCGTCATCAAGATCGGGCGCAACCGGTCGCGGCTCGCGGCGAGCACGGCTTCGGTACGTGGCAAACCTTGACGTCTGAGCCCGTTTGCGTGGTCGACCTGGAGGATCGCGTTCTTCTTGACCATCGCGAACAGCACGATGATGCCGAGCATCGAGAAGATGTTGAGGCTGCCACCGGTGAGGATCAGCGATAGCACCGCGAACGGCACGGTCAACGGCAACGACAGCATGATGATGAACGGGTACAGCAGCGACTCGAATTGAGCCGCGAGGACGAGGTACATGAAGATCACGGCGAGGCCGATCGCGAACATGAATGCCTTGGCCATCTTGCCCATCTCCTTACTGCGACCGAACGGCTCGGCGTTGTAGCCGGCGGGCATGTCGAGGTCCTTGATCGTCGTCTCGAGCGACTTGACGATATCGGACTCGTTGAAGCCGGGAGACACGTTCATCGTGATCGTGACGGCACGTTCGCGGCTCTGGCGCGTGATCTTCGAGATCGCGCGGCCTGCGCCGACGCGGATCACGTCCGACAGCGGCACCTGACCGAGCGAGCGCGAAGGCACCGCGATCAGCGACAGCGCCGACGGGTCGTTCCGGAACCGTTCGGCCGCCCGCAGGAAGACCGCATATTGATCGCCCTTCTCTTCGAACGTCGACGCGGAGGTACCGCCGATCAGCACCGACAGCGTCATCGTGATGTCCTGCGGATCGACACCGAGCAGCGCGGCGCGATCGAGGTCGGGCTGGACTGAAGTCTCGCTGACAGGGTCGACGAGGCTCGAATCGAGATCGACGACGCCGGGCGTCTGCTTCATCTTCGCGAGCACCGCGTTTCCGTAGTGCTCGAGCTTGTCGAGCTCGGG
>JAQBQF010000253.1 GCA_028287115.1 Myxococcales bacterium | reverse complement strand
CGAAGCAGGGGATCGATCTGCGGCAGGTCGCCGCGTTTCGTGAAGACGATCCGTGCCTCACGCCGGCCTCGCCCTATGCAGCGACCAAACGGATGAACGAGCTGCAGCTGTCCACATATCGCGATCTGTTCGGTCTTGGTGTGTTCGCCCTGCGGTTCTTCACCGTGTTCGGACCGAGGCAGCGCCCCGATATGGCGATCCCGAAGTTCATCGACGCGATCTCTCGCGGCGCGCCGGTCACGGTGTTCGGGGATGGCAGCTCGCGGCGCGACTACACGTTCATCGATGACATCGTGACGGGCACGGTCGCCGCGATCGAACGGGTGATGCCTGGGGCCTATGAGATCTACAACCTGGGCGGGACCACGACGATCTCACTGGGCGAGTTGCTGCAGATTTGCGAACGCGTTGTCGGCAAACCGGCGATCATCGACCGGCAACCGAACCAACCCGGTGATGTCCCGGTGACATGTGCCAATATCGATCGCGCGCGGGCGGCGCTCGGCTATGAGCCGACGACGTCGCCCGAGGTAGGTGTAGCGCGCTACTGGGAATGGCTCGGGCGGCCGATGCCGTAGTACGTAAACCCGGCCTTGCGAGCATCGGCCTGGGACCACACGTTGCGGCCGTCGACGAGAACGCGCGTTCTCATCTGGGCCTTGAGGCGATCGAGATCGGGCTCTCGTAGCTCGTGCCATTCGGTCACCAGGACGAGCGCATCGGCGCCCGTGGTGGCCGTGTACGGATCGCCCGCGAGCTCGATCGAAATACCGAGCTGTGCGCGAACGTTTGGCATCGCGGCGGGGTCATAGCCGGAGACCTTCGCGCCGCTAGCGAGCAGCTGTTCGATCAGCACGAGCGCGGGAGACTCGCGAATGTCGTCAGTCTCGGGCTTGAACGCAAGTCCCCAGATGGCGACGTGCTTGCCGGCGAGCGACCCACCGAAATGCGCGATCACGCGTTCGCCGAGCACGCGCTTCTGGCGCTCGTTCGCGCGCTCGACGGCATTGACCACGTCGAGCTCGACATCGACCTCACGTCCCGTGTGGAGGAGCGCACGCAGATCTTTGGGGAAGCAGGAGCCGCCAAAGCCTGCGCCCGCGAACAGAAACTTGGGGCCGATGCGTGGGTCGGAGCCGATGCCTTTGCGTACTGCCTCGATGTCGGCGCCGACGACCTCGGCGAGACGCGCGAGCTCGTTCATGAACGAGATCCGGGTCGCGAGCATCGCGTTCGCCGCATACTTGGTGAGTTCCGCCGAACGAATATCCATGACCTGGATGCGATCGCCGGTGCGCATCACGCCGCGGTAGAGCTCGCGCAACAGGTCGATGGCGCGAGGATCCTCGGCGCCGAGGATGACGCGTGCGGGCTTGAGGAAGTCGTTGACCGCATCACCCTCCTTGAGGAACTCGGGATTCGAGGCGACCGCGAATGGCTGCTTGGTGACGCCGGCGATTACCTCACGGATCTTGTCGGCGGTTCCGACGGGGACTGTGCTCTTGGTGACGATCACCGTGAATCCCTCGATCGCGCGTCCGACCTGGCGTGCCGCCTCGAACACGTAGGACAGATCGGCGCTGCCGTCCGGGCGAGATGGCGTGCCGACCGCGAGGATCGCTAGTTGCGCGCCGCGCATTGCCTCGGCGGTGCTGATCGTGAAGTGCAGCCGTCCGACGCTGGCGTTACGGCGCACAAGCTCTGCGAGGCCCGGTTCGTGGATCGGGATGTCGTTGCGAAGGAGGGTCGCGACACGCTCCGCGTCGATATCGACGCAGGTCACGTGATGTCCAAAATCCGAGAAGCCGGCTCCGCTGACGAGCCCTACATACCCGGTGCCGATGACGGCGAGCTTCATGAGGCAGACGCTATCACTGCTCGCGTCCGAAGTTGCCCAGGTCTTCTATCGGAAGAAGCCGGCGATCATCTCGACAACTTGGACTTGGGTGTCCTCCGACAGGCTTGGCTGAATCGGAAGTGCGAGGACTTCGTTGCACGCACGCTCGGCGTTCGGAAAGGAGCCGCGCCGATACCCGAGCTGCTCGAGGCATGGCTGCAAGTGCAGGGGCTCAGGGTAGTAGACCTCAGTTGCGATGCCGTGACTCGCGAGTTGCCGTCGCAGCTCGTCTCTGCGTGGCGCGCGGATCACGAACTGATGATACATGTGCGCCGGATGAGGCACCGGCAGCCGCAGCTCGGAGGGGACGTGCGCCGCTTCGAAGATCTTGTGATAACGCTCTGCGCGCGCGCGCCGCGCGGAGGTTCTTTGTCCCAGGTGCGCGAGCTTGGCTCTTAGCACCGCTGCCTGGAGCGAATCGATCCTGAAGTTTCCGCCGATCGCGAGGTGATGATATTTCGGGCGGGCACCTTGCGTGCGAAGTAACGCGACGCGATCGGCGAGCATCGCGTCGTTGGTCACGACGGCGCCGGCGTCTCCGATCGCACCGAGGTTTTTCGTTGGAAAGAACGAGAACGCAGCGGCGAGGCCCCGCAGAGCACCTCCGCCGATGCTCTGCGCCGCATCCTCGATGATCGGGCACGAGACCGCCGGAAGATCAGCAGGGTGGCCGAACAGATGAACCGGAACGATCGCGCGAGATCGCGAGCTGCATACGCTCTGCGCCGCGATTGGATCGAGCGTCAACGTCGAATCGTCGACGTCTGCAAACACGATCCGCGCGCCAAGCCGGGCGAATGCACCTGCGGTCGCAAAAAACGTCAGCGGCGTGGTGACTACCTCGTCACCCGCCGAAATATCGAGCGCCATCGCGAGCACGTGCAAGGCATCGGTGCCCGAGCTCATGCCCACCGCATGTGTGACGCCGACCGCCACGGCGAGTTCGCGCTCGAAGGCCGCGACTTCTTCGCCGCCGATCAAGACTCCGCTATCGAGGACACGTGCGATCGCCGCGTCGATCTCGGTACGTACGGAGGCGATCTCGGCGGCCATGTCGAAGAAAGGGACGCTCACGCCCGCGCGATCCTATCATCGAGTAGGTGCGGCCCACTCTTGGAAGACGATCGCCGAGACTGACCTCAAATCTCGAGCTCGTCGCCTTCGCGCGCCGGCGTGACGGCGATGCCGTGCGGATCGAGCGAGCGCTTGCACGCGGCGACGATCTGGTCGACGTCGTCGTCGCTGTAGTCTTGATCGTAG
>JAQBQF010000212.1 GCA_028287115.1 Myxococcales bacterium | reverse complement strand
TGTATCGGTCAGATCTGCGGCTTAGGCGCAAATAGCTACTACCTAGGCCTGGACGCAGCCCTCGCACATGTGGAAGCTACGAGGCGCTCTCATGGCCAAGCAGGGAAAAGGCAAGACGGACGGAAACGGGGCTGACGAGCACGAACTCGTCACGATGGCCCGCGGGCTCGCGGAGATCGTCGAGGCTCACGGACTGACCGAGCTGATCGTCGATACGAAGGAGACCACACTGACGGTTCGCCGCGGCGGAACCAGCGCGGTCGCGATGCCGATGCAGCAGATGCAGGCGCCGATGCAGATGGCGTTGCCACAGGCGGCATCGGTTGTTCACGCACCCGCGGCGCCGGCGATCGTCGTCGATGAAAAGGCGCACGTCGTCACCTCCCCATTTGTCGGAACGTTCTATCGGAAACCGAATCCCGACTCGCCGAACTATGTTTCGATCAACGACAAGGTAGAGAAGGGTGCAGTGCTCTGCATTGTCGAAGCCATGAAGCTGATGAACGAGATCGAAGCCGATGTCGCTGGCACGATCACGGGAATTCTCGTCGAAGACGGCGCCCCGGTCGAGTACGGCCAGCCGCTGTTCAAGATCGCTACCTAGCCATGTTCAAGAAGGTCCTCGTCGCAAATCGCGGTGAGATCGCGCTGCGCGTGATCCGCGCGTGCAAAGAGCTCGGCCTGCAATCGGTCGCCGTGCACTCGACCGCCGATGCAGATGCCTTGCACGTCAAGTTCGCAGATGAAGCCGTGTGCATCGGTCCGCCGCCGTCGAAGGCGAGCTACCTGAACGTCCCGATGATCATCTCGGCGGCCGAGGTCACCGGTGCCGACGCGATCCACCCCGGCTACGGCTTTTTATCGGAGAACGCCGACTTCGCCGAGGTCTGTCGCAAGTGCAAGCTGACGTGGATCGGTCCGTCGCCGGATGCGATGCGCCTCATGGGCGACAAGATCCGTGCGCGCGAGGCGATGGCCAAGGCCGGCGTCCCGATGCTGCCGGGATCGGGCGGGCTCCACGACGAGATGGCGCTGCTCGAAGCGGCAGAACGCATCGGGTTCCCGATCATCCTCAAGGCGAGCGCCGGCGGCGGTGGTCGCGGCATGAAGATCGTCTACGAGAAAGACAAGCTCCTCGACGCGTGGTCGATGGGGCGCACCGAGGCGCAGGCCGCGTTCGGCAACCCCGAGATGTTCATGGAGCGGTACTGCCAGAAGCCGCGGCACATCGAGATCCAGGTCGTCGGCGACAAGCACGGTCACTACACGCACCTCGGCGAGCGCGAGTGCTCGATCCAGCGCCGTCATCAGAAGGTCATCGAGGAGGCGCCGTCGGCGGCGCTGACGCAGGCGACCCGCGAGAAGATGCAGCAGGCGTCCGTCAAAGCGATCGAAGCGATCGGCTACACGAACGTCGGCACGATGGAGTACCTGCTCGATACCGACGGCAGCTTCTACTTCATGGAGATGAACACCCGGCTGCAGGTCGAGCATCCGGTGACCGAGCTCGTCACGGGACTCGATCTCGTGCGCGAGCAGATCCGGATCGCCGCGGGCGAGCCGCTCTCGTTCGATCACACCGAGGATCGCAAGCCGCGCGGCCACGCGATCGAGCTCCGCGTGAACGCCGAAGATCCGGTGTCGTTCGCGCCATGGCCGGGCAAGATCACGGCGCTCCACATGCCGGGTGGTCTGGGTGTGCGTGTAGATACGCACGTGTATGCAGGCTATGTCGTGCCGCCGAACTACGATTCACTGCTCGCCAAGGTCATCGTCCACGACGTCGACCGCATGGCGGCACTCCGTCGAGCCAGGCGCTGCCTCGACGAGATGGTGATCGAAGGTCCACGCACCAACATCCCGTTCTTGCGGCGGATCATCAACCACCCGGAGTTCATCCGCGGTGACTTCGACACCGGGTTCGTGGGTCGCATGCTGGCCGAGCGCGCGTCAGCGGCCTGAGCAGGCGTTCCGTGCTCGTTTGCGGGACCCCGGCGGTCCCCGACGAGTGATCAGATGTGAGTCTCGCTCTGGGGTAAGGCACGGGATTGTCTAGTGCTTTTGCTTGACCCACTCGTGGCGCGAGCCGTACCCTTTTCAAGATACGGGCGGCATACTGCCGTCGATATCTCGCGCGTGTCTGCGCGCCACGGGCTGTGATGCATCGCACCAGGAGGCTGTAGTCAACTCAGTGGCCTTTAACAAAGAAAAGGTCATGGATGCGGCGCGGAAGTTTGTCGATAAAGGCCAGATCGACAAAGCGGTGAAGGAGTATCTGCGGATCGTCCAGGAAGATCCTAAGGACGTTCGCGTGTGGCTGAAGATCGGCGACCTCTACGCGAAGAAGGGCGCCAAGCAAGACGCGACCGACACGTACCTCAAGGTCGCGCGCTTCTATCACGAGCAAGGCTTCTTCGTTAAAGCCGTCGCCGTCTACAAGCAGATCTTGAAGCTCGATCCGCGTCTCGTCGACGTGATCTTGAAGCTCGCCGAGCTCTACCGCCAGACCGGCTACATGACCGAGGCGATGCAGCACTACGAATCGGTCGCCGCGCACTTCCATCGTGAAGGCAACACGAAGGAAGCACTCGACACGGTCAAGAAGCTCGTCGATCTCGATCCGGAAAATATCGCGACGCGGATCAAGCTCGCAGAGCTCTACTCGAAAGAGGGTCTCAACGACGAAGCGATCACGCAGTTCACCGTCGCGTGCGAGACGCTGCGTCGTCAGGGTCGGCAAGACGACTTCTTGAAGGTCGCCGAGCGCTTGCTCTGGCACAAACCGGACAGCTACGCGCTGATGCGCGAGCTTGCAGGTCTTTACTTGCGTCGCAACGATCCGCGCCGCGCGCTGCAGAAGCTGCAAGCTTCCTTCAAGGCCGATCCGCGCGACGTCGAGACGCTCGGTCTCCTCGCACAAGCGTTTCAGGCGCTCGATCAAAAAGCCAAGACGGTCAGCGTGCTGAAGGAGCTCGCGCGGATTCACGTCGAGAACAAGCACCGCGACAAAGCATCCGAGGTGTTCAAGAAGATCCTCGAGTTCGTGCCGAACGATCCCGATGCGATCCAGTTCGTCGGCGTGCAGCCGGTCGCTCCGCCAAAGCCGACCGCGATCCCGCGCCAACCGACTCCGATTCCGGCGGCCATCCGCGCTGCGACCAGCGAGGCGAAGTTCAACATCACGACCGATCTGCCTTCGATGGCCTCTTCGAAGATGACCGGCTCGATGCCGCTCGTCGACGAGCAGAGCCTCAGCGGCGTCGACTTCGCGTTGCCCGAATACGACGACGCGGACTTCTCCGCGGACATGGAGCCGCCGCCCGATCCGCGGCGCGCTTCCGCGGCCGGCGAACGACACGCCGACGAGATCTCGAAGATCCTCGCCGAGACCGATGTCTACGTGAAGTACGGCCTGCATCAGAAGGCCGTCGATCACCTGCGGCGCGTGTTCACGCTCGATACCGAGAACGTCGAGGCGCACGAACGTCTCAAGGACATCTTCATCTCGCAGGGCCGCGAACAAGAGGCGGAGGTCGAGCTGCTCAAGCTCGCCGAGCTCGTCGCGCCATCCGATCCGGATCGCGCCGAGCAATATCTACAAGAGCTGCTCGCGATGAACGGCACGCACACCGGCGCGTTCGAGCTCGCACGGCGCTATCGGCTGCGCGTTGCACGGATGTCGTCGGTCTCGGCCGAGGTCGAATATCAAGGCGGTGGCGTCGCCGCGGTCGATTCCGAGCTCGAGCTCGACGATCTCGAGCTGTCCGCGCCGCCACCGGCGATGGCCGTCGCGCGTGGTGGCGGAGGCGCGCGACCTGCCGCGGCACGCCGCGATTCGATCGACGACTTCGATCCGAACGACATCATCGGTCGCGCACCGATGGCGCACGGCAGCCCGGCACCGGGCAAGCCACCGCGCCGACCCGGAAACGCGGCCGGTAGCGGCGGCTTCGGCAGCGACGAGCTCGATCTCGAGTTCGAGCCATCGCCTTCGCAAGCGACGCGACAGATGTCGCCCGATCAGGTTTCGGCACTCGCAGGACTCGAAGGGGACGACGAAGACGAAGTCCTCGCGCCGCGCGGTTACAACGGAAACCTCGACAACGCCGTCGATCAGCAGCTCGATGATTCCGCACTCGGCGACGACATCGATCAGCAAGTTGCCGCCGAGCTCGGCGCGTCAGCCGACGGCGAAGATCTTCCGTTCGATCCGGACGAAGCGCGGCGGTTCGATCAGGGCACCGACGCGATCGATGTCAGCGGCTTCGAAGAGACGGACATGCCGCAGCATGCCGCGCAGCTGAACACGCCCTCTTACGAAGAGGCGGCGGAGCTCGCGGTGTCCGGAAGCTACGATCCGTATGGGACCGAGGCGGTCCAGACACCGCCCTACGATCCGACCGTGATGGGCGCCGACATCGTCGAAGTCGACGAGTCCGACATCGATCAGCCACGCGCGGAGAGCACGGTCGAGGACGATCTTGACGAGGCCGACTTCTACGCCAGTCAGGGCATGTACCCCGAAGCACTCGACGTGTTGCGCGGGCTGCTCGAGCGCTATCCGCATCATCCGCTCGTCAATGCGAAGGCGCGCGAGATGGAGCTCCAGGTTCACGGCGTCGTGACGCCGCCGGCCGGGAACAACGGCGCTGTCGACACGGGTACGAGCGAGCCGCTCGACATCGACGAGATCGAAGAGATGGACGAGTTCGAGGTCGTCGAGGACAGCAAGGCGAAGCGCAAGCCGAGCGTGATGCTCGAGCGGCCCGTCGACGAAGGCGATGCGGAGACCCACTACGATCTCGGCCTCGCCTACAAGGAGATGGGTCTCTACGACGAAGCGATCAAGGCGTTCGAGAAGGTCCTGCGCGTTCCGAATCGCGAGGTCAACTGCCGCGTGATGCTCGGCATGTGTCAGCGCGAGATGGGCAATCCGTCCGAGGCGATCAATCACTTCAAGGCCGGCTTGCACGCGGAGCCGAGCGAGCGCGAGCGGCTCAGCCTCTACTACGAAATCGGCATGACCTACGAGTCGATGGGCGATGGCGGCGAAGCGCTGTACTACTTCGAGGCCGTGCTGAAGCGCGATCCGAGCTTCGCGGACGCCGCGCGGCACGCCGAGACGCTGCGCGCACGCGTCGGACACGCCACACCACCGCTCGACGACGACGGCATCTGAACATCGAGACCGTCACACAACCCGGCGAGCTGCTCGAGCAGTTCCATCGCGGCATCTACATGACGGCGTTTGCCGATCAGCACGAACCGCTCGCCGCATGGCAGCGCGCTCTGCGGGGCGAGGCAGGTTACGAGCTGACGTTCCGGATCGCGCACGAGGCGGGTACGATCGCGGCCGGCATCGCATTCGAGCGCTATCCGCGGAGTGCGTGCGGGTTGGTCACGTACATGGTCGTCGCTCCCGAAGCGCGACAGCGCGGGCTCGGCAAGCGACTGCTCGATGATGCCGTGGCCGACCTGCGATCGCGAGGCGCGGTCGCCGTGTTTGGCGAGGTCAACGATCCGCGCCGCGAACGCGGCCACGAGACCGCCGACATCGCGTGGACGAGGCTCGAGCGCAACCAGCGCTGGGGCGCGCGCGTCGCAAACATCCGCTACCTGCAACCCGCGCTCGGAGCCGAGCTCGAGCGCGACCGGGGACTCTGCTTGCTCGTGCTCGATGCGCGCGACCAAACGATCGCGGGTGCGACGATCAAGACGTTCATGCGCGAGCTGTTCGAGGTCACCGAGCAGACCGCACCCGACGAAGAGCTTCGCGAGATCCTGGACGCGATTCCCGAGCGCGTTCCGCTCGTCGAGCTCGCGCGTTAGTCCGAGAGTCGGCGAAGTGGTAAGCCTGTGTGATGGGCAAGCGGATCGAGACGGACAGCTTCGGGCCGATCGAAGTCGATGACGATCGGTACTGGGGAGCGCAGACGCAGCGCTCGCTCCAGAACTTTCATATCGGCACCGAGCGCATGCCCCGGGAGCTGATCCAGGCGCTCGCGACGATCAAGAAGGCAGCCGCGTTCGTCAACCGTGACCTCGGCCTGCTCCCCGATGACAAGTGCAAGCTGATCGTCGCTGCCGCCGATGAAGTGATCGCGGGAAACCTCGACGGCGAGTTTCCGCTCTCGGTGTGGCAGACCGGCAGCGGCACGCAGACGAACATGAACGTCAACGAAGTGATCGCGAATCGTGCGAACGAAATCGCGGGCAAGGCACGCGGCGCGAAGCAGCCGATCCACCCGAACGATGACGTCAACATGTCGCAGTCGACCAACGACGTGTTCCCGACGGCGATGCACCTCGCCGCGGTCGCGAGGGTCGACGCGCATCTGTTGCCCGCGGTCGCCGCGCTGCGCTCGACGTTCGCCGCGAAGTCGGACGCTTTCAAGTCGATCGTGAAGATCGGACGCACGCATCTCCAGGACGCGACCCCGATCACGCTCGGCCAGGAGATCTCCGGCTGGGTGTCGCAGCTCGATCACGGGATTGCCGCGATCCGCGGCGCGCTGCCTGCCGTTCACGAGCTCGCGATCGGTGGCACCGCGGTCGGCACGGGGCTCAACGCCCATCCCGAGTACGCGTCGCGTGTGGTCGGCAAGCTCGTCGAGCTCACGGGCAGGCCGTTCGTCGAAGCGCCGAACAAGTTTCAAGCGCTCGCGTCGCACGATGCGCTCGTCGGACTTCACGGTGCACAGAAACTGCTCGCGTGCAGCCTGACGAAGATCGCGAACGACGTGCGCTGGCTCGCGAGCGGCCCCCGCAGCGGCATCGGCGAGATCACGATCCCGGAGAACGAGCCGGGCAGCTCGATCATGCCGGGCAAGGTGAACCCGACGCAGTGCGAAGCGATGACGATGGTGTGCGCGCAGGTCCTCGGTAATGACGTCTCGGTCGCGATCGCCGGCGCGAGCGGCAACTTCGAGCTCAACGTGTACAAGCCGCTGATCGCCTACGCGGTCTTGCAATCGATCCGTCTGCTCGGCGATGCGAGCGCATCGTTCGACGAGCACTGTGCACGCGGGATCGAGCCAAATCGCGCCGAGATCGACCGCAAGCTGAAGACGAGCCTGATGCTGGTGACCGCACTGTCGCCGCATATCGGCTACGACAACGCCGCGAAGGTCGCGAAGAAAGCGCACGCCGAAGGCACGACGCTCCGCGAGGCGGCCGTCGCGCTCGGGCTCGTCACGGGCGAAGACTTCGATCGCCTGGTCAAGCCCGAGGACATGGTCCACCCGCGCTAGCACGCGTCTCAAAAACCGGCCGCTCCGCAGATCGCGAGCACGCGAGCACGTGCCGCGGGCGGGGCGCCTCGCTCGCTCGCATGGGACGGAGTGCTCCCACCACCGGCGTGCCCTGCGCCCCATGGGACACCGACGCTTGACTGGGACATCTCCCCGCTGGCTCGCTTCGGTCACCCCGCCCAGCGGCGCTTTGCTCGCGTTACGTCACGACAAACGCGGAGCGCTCTTTTTGAGATCCGCGCTAGCGACCGATCTTGATCGCCAGGTTCGTCGCGGTCACGCGGTGCACGACGACCGTGACGGCGGTCGGCCGAAATCCATCGAACGTGACCTCGAGCTGATCGAGGCCGTCGAACGTCAAGCGATCGGCGGTGATGCCGAGCGGCCCGAGCCGAAGGTCCTTGATCGTCGTGTCGATGCTGCCGATCGCGCCCTGCAGCGAGCCGGGGCCGCGGTCGCGGATCGCGCCGGTGACCTTGAGATCGACGAGGCCTGGCTGATCCTCGCCGCCGAACATGATCATCCCGCCGCCGACTTCGAGGTTGCGCGGTGCGAGCAGCGACAGCGCGATGTCGATCGCATCGAGCGCGAACGCCTGCAGGACTTTTCGCTTCTTGGGATCTTCCTTCGCGGGTTTCGTCTCGTCCGAAGACGCGAGCCGGAAGTCGGCCAGCGAGCGCACCGGCACGCGGCCGAACGCGGCAAGGGTCGACGCGTCCTGATCGAGCGGCCACGTGATCAGATCGTGGGACGATCCGAAAATCGGCACCTTCCACTGCACCTTGAGCAGGCTGTCGTCGTACTTGATGTCGAGGAACCGACCCTCGAGCCAGTCGAGGCCCTTCTCGAGCGCGTGAAAATCGAGGCTGCCTTCCTGGATCGGAACGCGCAGCTCCTGGTCGAGCGACCGGAGGCCGAGCACCGGCAGATCGAGCTGCACGGCGGCCGTGAGATAGATCCGCCCCGAAAGACTATCGAGAAATCGCAGCCTCTCCTGGCGCAGCGCCGGTTCCTCGCTGGTCGCCGCGGCGGGCGTGCTGCGAGTGAACGGCCCTTTGATCGTGAGGCGCAGCTCGGAGAACGAGACGTGCTGCGAGACGAGCTCGAGCCCGTGGTCCGCGCGCACGAGCATCAGGCCGTGCGGAAATTCGGCGCGCTCGGCGACCATATCGAAGCGCCCGGCGTCATCACGTAACCATGCGCTGCCGATCGATGCGGCATCGCTCCTCCACCGCAACGTATCGAGCCTGCCCTCGAGGGCTTCGAAGCCGCAGTCGGTCGCGCCGTACGCGATCCCACCGGATCTGCCTTCGAGCTTCTGCATCTGCGCGTGCGGAAACAGCAATCTGTTACCGGCGTCATCCGATGCGAACCCGAAGCGTTTGACCTCGATATCAGCCTCGACGTGGGTAGCCATACAGCGACTGCATCGTAACCCGAGTTGGTGTATAGAGCCGTGCCTTCGAGGAGCCTCACTCACATGCTGAAGCGATTACTGCCGTGCGTTTTGCTTGCTGCTTGTAGCCGTGCGGACACCGGGAACACTCCCGACGCACATGCGAACCACACGGATGCCCCGATCATTGCCGACGCGCGATTTGTCGACGGTGCCGTATCGATCGATGCGCCGGCTGGTGCCGCTTCGCGCGTCTGGGTGCTCGGTGACTTCACGACGGATCAAGTGCTTCAAGCCGGCAGCTTTGTCGACGGCGCCACGCTGCCGTACGGCGGCGCAGGCACCGCGCCGCCGCTCGTCGTCCCGACGTCACCGGCGAAGTTGCCCTCGCTCACCGGTTACACCGCGAACGTGTTCGACGCGACGCCGGATGCTTCGCACATCGCCTACGTCGCCGACGCAACGACGGCCGGCACGTTCGATCTGTACTTCGCAAACGGTGACGGTTCGTCGCCGGCGCTGCTCGTCGCGGGCCAGGCGAACGTCGAGATCCAGTCGATCGCGATCTCTCCGGACGGCACGAAGGTCGCGTACGTCGCCGACACCGCCGCGATCAACGGCGGCTACGATCTGTTCGTCGTCAAGACGACCGGCACGCCGGCACCCGTGAAGGTCAGCCCGGATCGCCCGAACACCTCGCCTGCGCCCGCGGCTCAGGACGTGTTCTCGGTCGTGACCTGGTCTGCCGACTCGAAGTACCTCGCGTTCTCCGCGGACCTCACGAACGACACCTTCGATCAGGCGTATTGCGTCGACACGACCGCTGCGACGCCAACCGCGGCGACGCTGCTACTGCGAACCGATATCGGAACCCAGACCACGGTGCCGCCGGGCGCACAAGGCGTTCGCGGGGCGTTGCTGTTCGATTCGAACAACAACGTCTATTTCCGTGCGCGGCTCGTCGTCGGTGACGCGCGCTTCCAGCTGTTCAAGTCGACGCCCGACGGGTCCACTCGCACGAACGTCACCGCGTACGTGCCCGCGCGAACCGACGCGTCGGTCCCCGACATCGGTTCGTTCGGCATCAGCCCGGATGGCACGAAGATCGTGATCTCCGCCGATGCACCGACCGCGACCAACTACGATCTCTACGCGGTCGCCTTCGCGACGAGCACGACCTCCACGAAGCTGACGAACCTCACCGCGGCCGGCCACCCTGATTTCACCGCGCCACTGTGGTTTTCGCCCGACGGCAGTCGCGTCGCATTCGTCGGCAACATCGCGTCGGCGCGTCGCGAGCCTTTTGTGAGCAAGCTCGACGGCACCGATACGCACCGCCTGCTCAGCGTGACCGCGACGTGCAGCGGATGCGCGACCCCGGACGCCGATAGCGTGCAGTGGACCGCGGATGGCGCCGCGCTCTACGTCGCCGGTGATCTCACCTCGAATAACGACACGAAGCTGTACCGCGTCAATTCGGCGACAACCGATCAAACTCCAGCACTTGCCGTCGACGTGCCAACCAACGGCGACATCGTGCTTGCGGTCGTTCGCCGACAGTAGATCCGGTTAGTGAAAGACGACGGTCTTGTTCGCGTGGACGAGGATGCGGTCTTGTAGGTGCAATCGCACCGCGGCGGCCAGCACGCGCGTCTCGACTTCTCGGCCCTTGCGCACGAGGTCGTCGACCGAATCGCCGTGTGTGCAGCGGATCGTCTCCTGCTCGATGATCGGTCCCTGATCGAGATCAGCGGTGACGTAGTGGCTCGTCGCGCCGATCAGCTTGACCCCGCGCTCGTACGCCTGCCGGTACGGGTTTGCTCCGATGAACGCCGGCAAGAATGAGTGGTGGATGTTGATGATCCGCGACGGGTACTGCGCGACGAATTTCGGCGACAGGATCTGCATGTACCGCGCGAGCACGATCAGATCGATGTTCGCGCTGCGCAGCAGATCGAGCGTCGCGGTCTCCTGAAACACCTTCGTCTCGGGCGTGATCTTCGCGTGATGAAATGGAATGTCGAAATGTCGAGCGACGTCCTCGAGGTCCGAGTGATTCGAGACGACCATCGCGATCGTGCACGGCAGCTCGCCCGCGCGATGCCGGATCAACAGATCGTAGAGGCAGTGCTCCTGCTTGGAGCAGAAGATCGCGACGCGATGGCGGCGAGCGGCATAGGCGAGCCGCCACTGCATGGCGAAATCGGCCGCGGTCTCGCGAATCTCGGCCTCGAGTGTCTCGCGGTCGGTCGTCAGCGTTCCGAGATCGAAGCGGATGCGCTGGAAGAACATGCCCGCGAGCTCGTCGGTGTGTTGCGACGAGTGCACGATGTTGGCGCCATGGCCGTAGAGCAGCTGCGCGAGCGAAGCGACGATGCCCTTGCGATCCGGGCAGCTGACGAGCAGCGTGGCAATCTCCATCCGCCGCGCGAGCGTAACACTCGATCGCGACGTGAGCTGTACGCTCGTCGAGCGCAAGCCTCATTACGCTCGCGCGCTGTCGGGATGATCCGGAGCCTCACGATTTCGGCGGCTCGTCCCCGTCGACGATGCTCTCGCCTTGGTCGCGCGACAAGAACTCAACGCGGCGCTCAGTCCACCCGGTCCATGTCCGATCACGATCGTGTGCGGCGTGACACCTCGGACGCGAGCATAGTCGTATGGTTCGCGCCCACCATGGCAGCGGCCGTCCAAGATACCGAGCACGCACGGAAGGTCGCGCGAATCGTCGAGCAGCTTCGCGCTCACACGGGAGGGAGTCCGGTGTCGCTGCGTAAGAAGTCGGTGTCGCATCAGGTCCCGAAATCGGGCGACCTCAGGCATCGAGACGACAAGATCGACATCAGCGATCTCGACGAAGTGCTATCGGTCGATCCGGAGAAGCGGCTGTGCGTCGCGGAATCGGGAGTCACGTTCGTCGACCTCGTGACGGCGACGATGAAGCACGATCTCGTCCCGATCGTCGTGCCCGAGCTCAAGACGATCACGATCGGCGGGGCTGTGGCCGGCTGTTCGATCGAGTCGATGTCGTTCGTGCACGGCGGCTTTCACGACACGTGCGTGGAGTACGAGGTGATCACCGCGAAGGGCGAGGTGCTCCGCTGCACACCCGACAACGAGCACTCGCTCGTGTTTCAGATGGTGCATGGCGCGTTCGGAACGCTCGGGATCCTCTCGAAGCTCGTGTTCAAGCTAGTGCCGGCGAAGCGCTTCGTCAAGCTGACGTACGAGAAGCACACGACGCTCGCGGCGTATCAACAAGCGATCAAGTCGCACTACGAGCTGCGCGACATCGACTTCATGGACGGCATCATTCATTCGCCTTCGCTCTACGTGCTGTGCGCCGGCAACTTCGTCGACAGCGCGCCATACACGAGCAGCTACGACTGGATGAAGGTCTACTACCAGAGCACGAAGACGCGCTCCGAGGATTACCTCACGACGCCGAACTATTTCTTTCGCTACGACCGCGGCGTCACGAATGTGCGTCCGAGCTCGTTCCTGGGCAGGCTGCTGTTCGGCAAGCTCATGAGCTCGTCGGAGTGGCTACGGCTCGCCGAGAAGTTTCATTGGCTACTGCCGAAGCGCCGGCCCACGGTGACGCTCGACGTGTTCGTGCCATTCTCGAAGGCCCCCGAGTTCATGCGCTGGTACGAGCGGGAATTCGCATTTTTTCCGCTGTGGTGCGTGCCGTACAAGCGCGTCCATGACTACGAGTGGCTTGCCGATGACTACTGGAAGCAGCTCGACGATTCGCTGTTCCTCGATCTCGCGATCTACGGGATGAAGCAGCGCGGCGAGCGCAATGCCCATCGCATGATGGAAGAGAAGCTTCGCGAGATTGGCGGCATCAAGACGCTGATCGCACACAACTACTACCCCGAGGCCGAGTTCTGGCAAATCTTCAACAAGCCCAACTATGCAGCCGTGAAGGCCAAGACCGATCCGCAGAACCTGTTTCGCGACCTCTACACGAAGACCTGTAGGACCGCGATGGGCGAGATGGGTTAGGCGCCGCTACGTAACTTAGCGATTGCCGTCGTGATGCGCCGGGGTACGGTCTGATTGGCCCCCGAACGGCTGTGAACGAGGCAGCGATGTTAGCGAATTCTGCGGAGCGGCGTCGTGCAGCGCGAGTCTCCCCACGCGGCACCGCGGTCCTTCATGGCAAACAGCTCACGGTGACGGCGCGCATCCTCAACGTCGGTGACGGCGGAATTTGCGTGCAAGCCGACTACTTCCCCGTTCTCGAGCCCTGGACGAATGCAACGGTCACGGTGGACGTCCAGATCGAAGGCAGGCGGTGGGTCACGGTCGCCGGACGGGTGGTGCGAACGGATAGCAACACCGGCGAGCTCGTGGTGACGTTCGATCGGACACCCGACGAATTTCGAGAGCTCGTCACGCTCGAGGTGCTCGCCGATGTCGAACGAGACCTCGCTCCTTTCATCATGCTCGTCGATGCGGCCGCTGATCGCCGAACCTCGATCGCAGAGGCATTTCGTGGTGCCGGCAACGTGGTCGTCGAGGCCGCGACTCCGCTCGAAGGCCTCATGCGCCTCTGCGAGTCCGAGTACGCGCCCGAGATCATCGCGATCGCAGACACGATCTCCGAAGAGCTTGCCGCGGAGCTGCGCGAGCTGATCGTGCGGGCGCAGGATCATGACGCCCGCACACCGCGCCTCATGAACTAACCACGATGCAGCCGTGACACGCGCGAAGATCGGTCTACTTCCGCGCGCGACTCGCGAATCCATTGCAGTCAGTTCGTGCAGGGATTCTCGGGCATCGGGCAGCCCGCGCCCATCCGCGGCGTCGCGCTGTGCATGCCGATGCCGCACCACGCGGGCATCGCCGGCGGCAGACCGATCATCGAATACGGCGACTGGCCCTCGGGCAACCAGTAGGGATGGTTCAGGGCGAACTCCCACATCGCCGCGTACTTCGACTCGCCCATCGGCGACTCGAGCGGCGGTTCGACGTGCCCGCAGTTGTGCTTGCACTCGATCATGAAGTGTCCATCGTGCGCGAGGGCGGTCTCCAGCGCATTGGACGCGACGGAGAAATCCATTCCGATGCCGAGGCAGCCGAGGATATCGCGCACGCCGTCTTGCGCCGGCGGACCATCACCGCCGTAGAGTACGAGCGCGGGCAGCTTTCGCGCCGCACCGACCCACGGCTTGATGATCGTCGCGCTGACCCCGCCGGACAACGACACGAACGACGCGAGCTGATGACTGCGCGCCTGCGCGAGTTGATCGTTGAACAACGCGCCGGCGCTGACACCGATACTCGACACGCAACTCTGATTCACGGTGTATTGCGCTTCGACACACGCGAGCATGTCATCGAAGAACTGAAATTCCTCGGTCATCCGGTCCGGAGACTGCGTGATGTCGAACGGCCACTTCGTGTTGAACGACGTACCGAAGACATTGGCACCCCGCGACTCCGGGATCACCGCGATGAAGTGCTGCTCGTCGGCGGCTGCCTGAACCTCGCCTCTGACGAGGAACGCATTCGCATCGCCGCCGATCCAATGCCACATGAACAACACCGGAAGCCGCTCGCCTTCCGTCACATGTGCCGGCAGCACGAGAATGAATTGGCGGTCGTGGCCACCGCTCGTGATCGAGTTGATCCCTCCGATCAACGCCGGGCATACCGCCGTCCCATTCGGCGGCGTCGGCATCGGCGCATTCGCCGGTGGCATCCGCCCACACAGATACCGCGCATTCGGCGCATCTGCCGGCGCGTCGATCCCGACATCGACGCTGCTCGTGTCGCTCGACACCGCGCGCGCATCCTGCTGCCCATTCGGCGTGCTGTGACTGCAACCGATCACCACTGCCACCACTACAATCAGCATCTTCATCGCGCGCGAAAACTAACAATCTTCGACGAGGACACCTACGGAATTGCTGCCCGGACGGACGATTCACCAACTCGTGCGGCAGCGTGCGCAGTTCGCGCAGCGTGCGCGTCTTGATGGATCAGTCTGCCGTGCGGATCTGGATCAAGTAGCGGACGTGAACATCGACGCCCTCGGCGTAGACCTGAAACATCTCGGTCGCGATATTCGCAGGTGTGTTGCCCATGGCCGCGAGCGGCTCGTCATGCCATATCGAGCGGCAGCGTGTCGTCGCCTGGGACACGTCCATGGCGAGCGTGCCGCCGCCGTTGCCGAGGCGATTTACCGCACTCGCCGTGCCGGCATGCGTGTACACGGTGCCGTCGGTCGTGTACGTGAAGTTCAAGACCGTCGAGCCGTTATCGAACAGCTCGCAGTAGTAGGTTGCCGGCGTCAAGCGCTCGCCGACAAACAGCCCGATCAAGTGATTACCTGATCCGATAGCGCCGGTGGTCCCGCCGATCACGAACAGGTCGTGCGCAGCCGACAGCAACCGGTCCATGAATTTCGCGGCGGAAGATCCATCGAGGACGAGCTCGTCATTTGCGATGTGGCCGGTACTCGTCGCGAGCCAGTCGCTCGACAGCGTCACGAACGGATCGAACAGCACGATGTGCTGCCTCGGCAGCATCGGCTCGGGGTCACACGCGTCCCCAACGCGATCGCCATCGGTGTCGAGCTGAGTCGGGTCCGGAACGTGCGGACAAACGTCGCACGCATCGTCGACACCATCGCCATCTTCGTCGTGACCGGCGGGAAAACACGGTGCGCTGCCGTCGCCGCCGGCACCGTCGAAGCCTACGCGCCCGCACGCGGACACCAGGAACGCGATCATCACGCCGAAACGCATCGCGGTGATTGTCGCACGTGTACCGTCGCCGTACCGCCGGCCGTGGGACACGTTGCGACACGGTTGCGACGCGCGGATTCTCGTTTGTTGCCGATGCGAATCAGATATGGTCGCGCGCGATGCAGAGACGCGCCTTGTTCAAGACCACCGCCGCCGCAGTTGTGCTTCATTCGTTTCGTAGCAAGCTCTCGTGGCCGAAAGGAACGAACCCAATGACTGATGATCCCCTGCTCTCACCATGGACCGGCGCGCACGGCGGGTTTCCGCGGTTCGACAAGATCGCCGCGAAAGACATCAAGCCAGCCCTGATGAAGGGCATGGATCTGAACCGGACGGAGATCGCCGCGATCGCGACGGCGAAGGATGCCGCGACGTTCGAGAATACGATCGCCGCCCTCGAAGATGGTGGGCGCCCGTTCGGTCGAGCTTCGGCGGTGTTCAACATCTTCACGTCGACGATGAACGACAAGGACATGCAGGCGGTCGAGGCCGAGATGGCGCCGATCCTGTCGGCGTTCGGCGACGAGATCACGCAGAACGAGCAGCTGTTCGCGCGCGTCAAGGCCGTCTACGACGCGAAGGACAAGCTGAAGCTGTCGCCGGAACAGCGCCGGCTCGTCGAGGTCACGTATCGCAGCTTCGCGCGCCGCGGCGCGGCGCTTGGCGCCAAAGACAAAGTGCGGATGAAAGAGATCAACGGCAAGCTCGCGAGCCTGTACACGAAGTTCTCGCAAAACGAGCTCGCCGATGAAGAGGGCTTCACGCTGACGCTCGACAGCGAAGCCGATCTGGCCGGGCTTCCGGAGACGCTGAAGGAATCGCTCAAGACCGCCGCGGCCGCGAAGGGTCTCAAAGGCAAGTGGCTGATCACGAACACGCGGTCATCGATGGAGCCGTTCCTGACGTACTCGTCGCGCCGCGACCTTCGGGAGAAGGGCTGGCGCATGTGGATCAGCCGCGGAGACAACAACGACGCGCACGATAACAAGAAGGTGATCAGCGACATCCTCGCCCTCCGCGCAGAGCGCGCGAAGCTGCTCGGGTTTACGTCACACGCGCACTGGATCGTCGATGACAACATGGCGCGCACGCCCGATGCGGCGATGGCGCTGATGCTGAAGGTCTGGAAAGCCGCGGTCGCGCGCGCGCACGAAGAAGTCGCCGACATGCAAAAGGTCGCCGACGCGGAACCCGGTAAGACCAAGATCAAGATCGAGCCGTGGGATTATCGGTACTACGCCGAGAAGGTTCGCAAAGCGAAGTACGACCTCGATCAGAACGAGGTCAAGCCGTATCTCCAGCTCGAGAAGCTGCGCGAGGCGATGTTCTGGGCCGCCGGCCAGCTCTACGGGCTGACGTTCACGCAGCTCAAGGACGTCCCCGTATATCAGCCGGACGTTCGCGTCTTCGAGGTGACGCGCGATGGCAAGCACGTTGGGCTCTGGTACTTCGATCCCTACGCACGCGACGGCAAGCAGTCCGGTGCGTGGATGAACGAGTACCGCACACAAGAGAACTTCAAGGCGCCGCTCGCGTCGATCGTCTCGAACAACTCGAACTTCGTGAAGGGCAAGCCGGGCGAACCGGTGCTGATCTCGTGGGACGACGCGACGACGATGTTCCACGAGTTCGGCCACGCGCTGCACGGACTCAACTCCAACGTCCATTATCCGACCCTCGCGGGAACCAACACGAAGCGCGACTTTGTCGAGTTCCCGAGCCAGCTCAACGAGCACTGGCTGCCGACGCCGGAGGTGCTCAACAAGTTCGCGCTGCACTACGAGACCGGCAAGCCAATGCCGGCCGAGCTGCTCGCGAAGATCCAGAAGGCGAAGCACTTCAACGAAGGCTTCCGCACCGTCGAGTATCTCTCGGCGGCGATCTACGACATGAAGATCCACACGGCGCCCACCGATAAGCCGATCGATCCGAGCGAGTTCGAGAAGCGCACGATGAAGGAGATCGGCATGCCGTCCGAGATCGTGATGCGCCACCGGCCGACCCAGTTCGGGCACATCTTCTCGGGCGATGGCTACTCGGCCGGCTACTACTCGTACATCTGGGCCGACACGCTCACCGCGGATGCGGCCGAGGCCTTCGAGGAAGCGAAGAGCTACTACGACAAGCCGACCGCGAAGCGGCTCTACGAATCGATCATGAGCGTCGGCAACTCGATCCCGCCGGAAGAAGCGTTCCGGAAGTTCCGCGGGCGTGATGTCGACACCGATGCATTGATGCGAGATCGCGGCTTTCCCGTCACGAAGTGACCGAGCGTTTTCGCCCGGTTTGACGCTCCCGTCGCGCTCACTGCGCCCTCACTTCTTGAGTGGGCCCGCGGTGATCTAGAACGGTAGTCATGCTGACGGCGATGAACGGGCGCCCCTGGGTGCTCGCGTTTGTGAAGTCGTGGGATCCCGCGCTCGAGTCGGCCGAAGAGCTTCACGCGATCCGCGCGCAGCTGCGTGGGCTCGGAGCGGTGCTGGTCGTGCTCTCGGATGCAGGTGCGTGGTCGTTTCGTCCCGATGATGACATCGAGAAGTTCACGACCCGCCGCGATGCCGAGGAGCAGATCGCCGTGTGCGAGCAGCTCTACGACGTCGACCACGAGCACGACGCCGTGTTCGTGATGGACAGCGAAGACCGCGTGCGGTTCTCGCACCTCGCCGAGGGCGCGTTACCGAATAGCCTGGGCAGCGCGCTGCGGGCCGCCGGCGAGGCGCTGCTCTCGGAATCGCGGAAGCGCATTGGCATCACGTTTAATCGCCGCGAGTGGGCGATCACGAGCTTGGCGGCTGGGTTCGCGTTCGCGCTGCTCGGCTGCAAGAGCAAGCGGCAGGAGGACCCGCCGCCTCCGGTCACGCCCGTCGCGTTCACGCCGGGACCCGCCCAATACGACGTCGTGCTGAATATCAACGGCACCGACAAGAAGCTGCTGATCGATCCGCGCGTCTCGTTGCTCGACGCCTTGCGCCTGCGACTCGAGCTGACCGGAACCAAGAAGGGTTGCGATCACGGCCAGTGCGGCGCGTGCACCGTGCACCTCGACGGCCGACCCGTGAACTCGTGCCTGACGCTCGCCGTGATGGCACAAGGCGCGAAGATCACGACGATCGAAGGGCTCGCGGAAGGCGAGACGCTGCATCCGGTGCAAGCGGCGTTTATCGAGCACGACGGCTTTCAATGTGGCTACTGCACGCCGGGCCAGATCATGAGCGCGGTCGCGTTACTCGCTGAAGGGCGCGCTCAGACCGATGCGCAGGTGCGCGAGCAGATGAGCGGCAACATCTGTCGCTGCGGCGCATATCCGAACATCGTCGCGGCTGTGCAAGCGGCGCGAAAGGGGGCGTGAGATGGAGATCTTCACGTATCTGAAGGCGCCGGATGAAGCCAGCGCGATCGCCGCTGCGAACGTCGGGCGCACGCTGTACATCGCAGGTGGGACGACGCTCGTCGATCTGATGCGGCTCGAGGTCCTGCGGCCGACGTCGCTCGTCGACATCACCGGTCTGCCGTACGCGCAGATCGAAGAGCGCGGCAGGGGCGTGATGGTCGGTGCGATGGTCCGCAACTCCGATCTCGCGGTGCATCCGTTGATCGTCAAGCGCTACCCCGTCCTCAGCGAGGCGCTGCTCTCCGGCGCGTCGCCACAGTTGCGAAACCTCGCGACGACCGGGGGAAATCTGTTGCAGCGCACGCGATGCCCCTACTACCGAGATCCGCAGAACACGTCGTGCAACAAGCGTCTGCCCGGCTCCGGTTGCGCGGCGATCGGCGGCTACACGCGTTCTCTCGCGGTGCTCGGAGTCAGCGACAAATGCATCGCGACGAACCCGTCCGATATGTCGGTCGCGTTGGTCGCGCTCGATGCGATCGTCCACACCAAACGCCCGAACGACACGCGCACGATCCCGATCGCCGCGTTTCACAAGGTCCCGGGCGATCATCCCGAGATCGAGAGCGTGCTCGAACCCGGCGAGCTGATCACGCACGTCGAGCTTCCGGCGACGCCGTTTGCCGCCCGCTCGCGCTACCTCAAGGTGCGCGATCGAGCTTCGTACGCATTCGCGCTCGCGTCGGCGGCGGTCGCACTCGAACTGGCCGGTGGCACGATCAGAGACGTGCGCGTCGCGCTCGGCGGCGTCGGGACCAAGCCTTGGCGTGCGCCGCAGGCCGAGAAGCTGCTGATCGGTCAGAAACCGAACGTCGACCTGTTCCGCAGGGCCGCGGAAGCCGCGCTGACCGGCGCACAGAGCCAACGGGATAATCGCTTCAAGATCGAGCTGGCAAAACGCACGCTCGTGCGAGCCCTCGCGGAGACGGCGGGAGGTACGCCATGAGTGAGCCGATCGTCGGTAAGGGTATCGATCGCGTCGACGGGCGGCTCAAGGTCACCGGCAAAGCGACGTATGCCGCCGAGGTCGCGGTTGCGAACGTCGCGCACGGCGTGATCGTCGGCAGCGCGATCTCACGTGGCAGGATCAGCACGGTCGACATCAAGGCGGCGCAGCAAGCACCAGGCGTGCTCGCGGTACTGACGCACGACAACGCGCCGAAGCTCCCGGGCGCCCACAAGAAGGCGGTCGGGCAGGAGCGGATCCTCCAGTTCTTGCAAGACGATGTGATCCTCTATTCGGATCAACCGATCGCACTCGTGATCGCGGACACGATCGAGAACGCGCAGTACGCGGCGGGGCTCGTCGCTCCGACGTACGACGCAAATGACAAGCCGGTCGCCGATCTCGACGCCGCCAGCGCGACCGCGTACACGCCGAAGTCCTTGGGGCCGCGCGGGGAAGTTAATTCGACGCGCGGAAATTTCGACAAGGGCTTCGCAGCGGCGACGTTCAAGATCGACGCGACCTACACGACACCGGTCGAGAATCATCATCCGATGGAGCTGCATTCGACGACCGCCGTGTGGCAAGGCGAGGACGTCGTCACGCTCTACGATGCAACTCAGGGCATCTTCAGCGTCCGCACCCGGATCGCGGAGCTCTTCGACATCCCGCCCGTCAAGGTTCGCGTGATCAGTCACTACGTCGGCGGCGGCTTCGGCAGCAAGGGCACGCCTTGGTCGCATATCGCGCTCGCCGCGATGGGCGCCAAGGTGCTCGGTCGTGCCGTTAACGTCACCGTGACGAGGCCGCAGATGTTCTCGCTGGTCGGGCACCGGCCGAAGACCGTGCAGACGATCCAACTCGGCGCCGATCGCCAGGGCAAGCTCACCGCGATCAAGCACGCGGTGATCTCCGAGACATCGCGGTTTGATGAGTTCGTCGAGCCCGCTGCGTCCCAGACGCGGATGCTGTACTCGTGCCCGAACGTCATCACGTCGCACGCTCTCGTCCGGATCGACATCCCGACGCCGACGTTTCAACGTGCGCCGGGCGAATCGACCGGCACGTACGCTCTCGAGTCCGCGATGGACGAGCTCGCGTATGCCACGGCCATCGATCCGCTCGAGCTGCGGATCCGCAATCACGCGACGCAAGACGAACAGGAGCGGAAGCCGTTCTCGAGCAAGTCGCTCCTCGAATGCTATCGGCGCGGCGCGGCCGCGTTCGGTTGGGCCAAGCGCAATCCCAAGCCGCGCTCGACGCGCGATGGCAAGGCGCTGATCGGCCTCGGCATGGCAACCGCGACGTATCCCGCGCGGCAGCTTCCTTCATCGGCAGTCGCCCGCATGACGCCCGATGGAATGCTGCTCGTGATGGCGGGCACGCAGGACATCGGCACCGGCACGTACACGATCATGACGCAGATCGCGGCCGATGCCCTGGCGATGCCGATCGACCGTGTCCGGTTCGAGCTCGGTGACACCGAGTTCCCGGAGACGCCGACCTCGGGAGGCTCGACGACCGCGTCGAGCACCGGATCCGCGGTGAAGGTCACGTGTCTCGCATTACGTAAGAACCTCGTCGATCTCGCGATAGGCGATACCGCATCGCCGCTTCACGGGATTCCGGCGACCTCGATCACCTTCGATCAGGGCGCGCTGGTGTCGGGCGGCAAGCGCGACAACTACGGCGACATCGTCAAGCGAAGCGGCGCGCCGGAGATCGGCGCCGAGATCAAGACGCAGCCGACCGAAGACCACAAGAAATACTCGATGCACTCGTTCGGCGCGACGTTCGCCGAGGTGCGCGTCGACGAAGATCTCGGTCAGATCCGCGTTGCGCGGCTGGTCGCGGCATACGGCGCCGGAAAGATCCTCAACGCGAAGACGGGGCGCAGCCAGTTCCTCGGCGGCATCGTGTGGGCGATCGGGATGACACTTCAGGAGCACACCGTGCGCGATCCGCGGACGGCACGGGTGATCACGCGCGGTCTCGACGACTACCACGTCCCGGTCAATGCCGATGTCCCCGACATCACGGTGATCGCCGTCGACGAGGTCGACCCGTACGTGAACGAGCTCGGCGCGAAAGGTATTGGCGAGATCGGCATCACGGGCATGAACGCGGCGATCGCGAACGCGGTGTTTCACGCGACCGGGAAACGAATCCGCGACTTGCCGATCACGCTCGACAAGCTCACGTCGGAGGAGCGCGCGTGAGCGTCGCGGCAATCGTCCTCGCGACCGGGCCCTCGAACGAGCAGGGGCCGCCGAAGCAGCTCGTCCCGCTGCGCGGCAACACCTTGTTGCGCGAGACCGTGCTCGCGGCGCGCGCATCCGCGTGCGACGAGGTGTGCGTGGTTCTCGGGGCGAATGCGCTGTTGATCGCGCCGGCGCTCGCCGACGTCGACGTCGTGTTCGAGCACAACCTTGGCTGGCGCGAGGGCATCGTGTCTTCGATCCGTTGCGGCATGCGATGGGCAAGGCGAGCGGGCCACGGCTCGATCGTGATCTGCGTGTGCGATCAGCCGGCGCTCACCGCGAATCATCTCGACGCGCTAATCGAGAAGCATCGCGCCGTCGGTCGCAGCGTCGTGACGCGACACGCCGGCGTGCTCGGTCTACCTGCCGTGTTCGAGCCGAACGAGCTCGCGACGTTGCTCGCTGTCGACAACCGCGACTCGCCCGCTCTCGGCATCGACTGGGCACGCGGCAAGGCGCCGGAAGTGCTCGTCAGCTAAGCGCGGTCGTTAGCCAAGCGCGGTCGCCGCGGCGCCCGTGAACACGGATTCGAACTCGGTCCATTCGACCTTCTGGTCGCCGCTCTTGTCGAGCTTGTCGATGATCTTGCTCGCCCAGACTCCGCGCGTGATGCCGTTGCCGACTCCTGCATCGCCGAGCAGCGCCGTGAGCTCGCTTTTCGTGATGCCGCCGTCGTGATCGGCGTCGTAATGCTCGAACGCCCTCTTGTAGCTGCCGCCGAACTTCGCGGCGACGAGGCCGCCGACCTTGCGCTTCAGCTCTTCGACGTTCTTGTCTTGGCCGTCGTAGCCTTGCTCGGAGGCCGTCGGAGCGGAGCTGCTTGCATCCGCGAGCTGCACCGGCGGAATCGGCCCGTCGACGTAGCGCGTCGGCGTCACGGCTTCTTCGTGGTGTAGGGGTTGCGGTTCGGTCTCGATGGACGACTCGCGGTGTACATCTCGGTCACGCATCTATCCCAAGCGTATCAGCGCAAGACGCTGGATGGGCGAGATTTAACGCCGCGCAGTTACAGCGTCTTCAGATACTCGAGGACGGCCGTGCGCTCGTCGGCGGTGAGCCCGTCGCCGTAGAGGTGACCGCCGTTGCCGTACCCGTAGAGGGTCGTGTCATAGATCTTGATCTTTGCGGCGTGCGTCGGTTCTTGCGCTTGGCCGTGATCGACGGCGGTGATGTTCCAACCGACGCCGGCTTGATCGTAATCGCCGGAATCGAACGTGCGCGTCCAGTACGTGGGCCGCCGCGTCGAGTCGAGCACGGCGGCAAGTGTCGGAACCGAGCCGTTGTGGAAGTACGGCGCGGTCGCCCAGATTCCGTCGAGCGGTGGCGCGATGTAGCCCGGTTGTGGCTCGAGGCGCGACATTTGGCCCCAAAACGAAGCCTTGAACCATTGCACGTATGCATCGGCAAACTGCGAGGCGCCGAGCGCGAGCGTCGAGTCGGTCATCACATCGCCGACGGGCACGACCTCGTTCGGATACACGCCGCCTTCGCCGTAGGTGCCGTGACAGCTCGCGCAGTTCGCGTGAAACACCGTCTTGCCGCGTGCCGCGAGATCGCCGTTGATCGCGAACGGCCACACCGGCGGCATCATCGTCTCGATCCACGCACGGACATCGACGAAGGCGGCATCGATGAGCTGCGCTTCGGCGATGCTCTCGGTGCACAGCAGCGACGCGGTCATCATCGTGCGAGCGTGATCGCCGCGACCGGCGCTCGTGTAGAACATCGCGGTCTTCTTCGCCATCCGCCACCACGGCGGCACGTCGACGGGCACCACGCCCGGCGGCGGCAGAGCGAGCATCGGTGTCGGTGACCATGCGAGCGTCGCCGGATCGCGGTGCGCCATCAGTGCAGCGGTGAGGTTATCCGCGGGGTTGACGCCGATCGTCAGTGTTTGCGTGTACGGCGCGATCGCGTGAATGCGGTCGTCGAAGCGCTGCCATTCGGCCTTCTCCGTCGGATCCGTGATCCCACGGCCGGCGAGATCGACGTATTGCGCTTGATCGCCGGTGAAGTCGCCGCTCGCGGCACCGAGCCCGATCACGAGCTTTCCGTTGATCCGGCTCGCGTGGCACGTGAGGCAGTTCGCCGAGACGACCTTGACGCCTTCGGCAGAGGTCGCCGCGCTGTAGTAGTAGGGCAGGTCCGTGTTGTCGCCGGTGCGTCCGGGCAGCCGATCCGCGCCCGGTGAGCCGAACACCGAGTCATAGAGCGTCTTCGGGATCCCGCACGAGATGTAACCGCCGTTGATCAGGTAGTCGTAGCCCTTCGCCGGATCTCCGGGACGCTGGGCCTCCGCCGGGACCTGCGGATAGGGCCAGGCGGGCAGCGGCTCGGGCTGCGCTGTGCAGGCCGCGAGGAGGACTCCGACAATTGCGAGGGTACGCACGGCGCGGACGCTATCACGCGGGCGCACGGAACGAGGTACAAAGCACGGGTGCAGCCAGGTGTCTTCGAGGTGCAGCCGCGCGCGGTGTGCGGGCGATGTCGCCGTCCGGCGAGCGTGTGTTACTGCGCCGCGCTCCCGCGCCTCGACACCGAGACTCGCGTCGTGATCCTCCAGCACCCGCGGGAGCGCGAGAAGCCGATCGGCACGGCGCGAATGGCGAGGTTGTGCTTGCCCAAGGCCGAGCTCCACGTCGGCATGCGGTGGTCCGAGCACGCACCGCTCCTCGAAGCGCTGGGCGATCCGGCGCGGCCGCCGATCCTGCTCTACCCCGGTCCGGGCGCGCGCGACATCCTGAGCGAGCCACCGCCGGGTCCGGTGACGCTGGTGGTCGTCGATGGAACATGGTCGCAGGCAAAGGCGCTCGTCCGCGACAATCCCGTGCTCGCCGCGCTGCCGCGCTATGCGTTCTCGACGCCGGAGCTGTCGCGCTATCGAATTCGTCGCGAGCCGCGCGCGGAGTATGTCTCGACGATCGAGGCGCTGATGCACGTGCTCGGTGTGCTCGAGCGCGATCCTCCGCGGTTCCGTGCGCTGCTCGATCCGCTCAACGCGATGGTCGATCGCCAGCTCGAGTGTCAGCAGTCGGCGCCGCGGCGCAGCTCGTTTCGCCGGCCGTCCGCGCCGAAGCCACCGGTGCGCCGCGTTCCGGAACCGATCGACAAACGCTTCGACGATCTCGTGTGCGTGGTCGGTGAGGCGAACGCGTGGCCGTATCAAGCGGGCGTCAGCAAGCGCGACGAGATCGTCCACTGGGTCGCCGTGCGCGTCGCGACCGGCGAGCGGTTCGAAGCGGTCGTCGCGCCCGGTGGTGAGCTCGCACCGAACACGCCGTTTCACGTCGAGCTGTCCGCGGATCGATTGCGCGCTGGGGAATCGCGAGCGCGCTTGCTCGAGCGGTTCGCCGCGTTCATGAAGCCGACCGACATCATGTGCGTGTGGGGCCACTACGCACCGAGTCTGTTCGTCGCGAACGGGGGCGTGCTGCCGGAGCAGCGTCTCGATCTGCGCGCGGCAGCTCAGCGCCTCACGAACCGCAAGGTCGGCAGCCTCGAGGGGTTCGCACGCACGCTCGGACCGGCGCTGCCGCCGATCGGCGAAGGACGCGGCGGACGTCGCATCGCGGTGCTCGTGCAGATCGTGCAAGCGTGGCGCGCTCTGCCCTGACGTAGGGACGGTGCCTTTGTCCCCCCAGCCCGATTCCAGGACATTAACTCACGTCAGGGTGCCGCGATCCTGACACCGTCCCAAGTCAGGCGACGTGCTTGCGGGCTTTGCTAGCGCGTCGCCGCGATAGCTCGACGCCGATCGCATCGAGACCTTGCGCGTTCGCCGCCGCGAGCACGCTGCCCATCCCGCAGAATGGATCGACGATCGTGTGCGCGCCGGTCGATGCGACGAACCTGACGATCGCTTCGCACACGGCCGTGCCCATCGCCCGCGACCAGCTCATCGTGCCGAGTGCGGGCAGGACGTCTGGTGTCGACGCACCGGGTGCGAGGCGCCGGGTTCGGCTGACGCAGATCATGTGCGCGTAAGCGGGCCGACCGAACGTGATCGTCCCCGGTGGCACGCGGCACGCGATCTTGTGCCACAGCGGATAGCTGCCTGCGGTGTCCGCGCCGCTCATCACGAGGTGTGACTTGTCGATCCATCGACCATCGTACTTGACGTCGGTTTGATAGAACACCGCCACCGCGTCGTCGGCGACGGAGCGACACACGAGCGCGACCGTATCGATGAACCATTGCCGCCAGGCCGCGATGCCAAGCTCCGGTAGCTCGCTGTGATCGGGCAGTGACGTCACGATCGCGTGATCATCGGGCAATCTTCCGCGCGCCAGAAACGCCAGCCCATCGCCGTGATGCACGACACGGGTGGGCTCTCGCATCCGGCGACGGTAACCGGATCACGGGGCCGTGTCGCGTTCGAGCTCGGGGCGATTCCATTGCGCGAGGTTCGCGGCGGCCTCGTAGGTCGATTGATAGAAGTCGAGCAGCAAGTTTTCGGGATCGCGCGACCGCCGCATGTCCTCGTACGGCAGATAGAACCCGTGGAGCGTCTGGTGGTAGTAGGCGTGCGGCGTGGGGATCTTCGCTTCGGGATATCCGACGGGCTCCGGCGCGATGTAGCTGAAGAACGTCGCCTGCTCGAGCCGACTGTCACCCGGCCAGAATCCGACGCTGCTCACCTCGTGCGAGTAGGCTTCGCGCTCGATGCGATTCAGATTTTCGTTCGCCGGCGCTCGACGCCCGGAGAATCGGCTCGCCGACAGGTCGAACGTGCCCCAGAAGAACAGCACCGGGCTTGCCTTGCCGATGAAGCGTGCGCGAAATCTCGTGAGGATCTCCGTCGTGCGCGCGGCGATCTGCCAGAACCGCAACGCGAACCGCTTGTCGTACGAGTGATGACGGTCGTCGTGATCGAGCGGGATCGGGTCGTCGATCTCGACGGGCACCGGCCAGATCCGCGCTTCGATGCCTTCTGCGCGAAGCGCCGACATCACGCGGGCGTAGAACTCGGCGACACTGCGCGGTTCGAGCCTGAGGTGACGTGCGCCGCCGCTACTGGTTCGCAGGTGGAGGTAACCGTCTTCGAGATCGAGCTCGAGATCGAACCAGCGATCGCCGTACGGAATTGTTCCGGTCGTGATCCCGCGCGGCGTCACGTAGAACGCGACATTCCACCAGTGGTTGATCAGCGGCGTCAGCTTCAGCTTGATCTTGCCGAGCACTTGCATCCAGCGGTGCAGCGTTTCTCGGGTGTCGTTCCACGCCTCGTAAGGCAGCTCCGGCCACCGCGTGTCGGAGGCCGGCATCAAAATCTCGTTGGGGACGTTCTCCGAAATGTGCATGCCCTCGGGGAGATGCAAACGGTGTGACGGCGCTAGTCCGACCTGCGCAGATAGTCGTGAATTCCGCGCTGCGGGTGGGCGAGCTTCGCGGGAACCATCTCGTTCCGGTGGTGTCGTAGGGCTGGTGATTCGCCGCTCCGCGCTCCTGACCATCGCGGGTGCGGTCGGGGTGTGCGTTGTTGCGGCTCACATCGTGACGGCCGCGGGGCCGCAAGACGTCTTCACGCGACCCAAGGCGCCACCTGCCGTGGGCGCGTTTCGCGATGGTGGGCAGCCGATGCGCGATGTCGCGATCGAGCGGGTGCTCGCCGTCGAGCTTCCCCGCCTGCTCGATCACAGGCTGACGGACGAGCTGGGTCGGCAGCGTCTCGTCGCCGGCCTGCGAAGTCATCCCGCGTTTGCACACCACGAGGCGCTCGCGGGCGCGTGGCGCGAGATGATCGATGTCCTCGATCGTTGGATGAACCTCGACTCGACCGATCGATCGTATCGCGTGCTGTCGAGCGAGCTGCGCGAGCGCCTGGGCGTGGTCTCCGATCAGCTCGCCGCTGCGCAGCTCGGTTACTACCTCGATCCGGAAATCCTCGCCGAGGCCGCACGCCGGCGCGCCGTCATCTCGGCGTACCGGATCGACGAGGTCGCGTTCGTGCGTGCCAACCGCGAGCGGATTCGCGTGCTCGGTGTGCGTCGGCTCGGTCACGA
The DNA here is from genome assembly GCA_028287115.1 of Myxococcales bacterium. GTDB lineage: Bacteria > Myxococcota_A > Polyangia > Haliangiales > Haliangiaceae > JABFXX01. Next base: position 121 of record JAQBQF010000212.1, on the reverse strand, counting down.
TCGCGAGATCGCGGCACTCGGCATGACCGTCGACGAGCTCGAGGACCCCGTCGTGCTACTCGATCGCGTCGACGCCAAGATCGAAGCCGAGATCCTGCCCGTCCTTGCGGGATGGACATAC
>JAQBQF010000202.1 GCA_028287115.1 Myxococcales bacterium | reverse complement strand
CGGATGTCGTGGATCAGCTGCATCGGCGACAGGTTCTTGCCGGTGTTGTACGCGGGGCAATAGTTGGTGCAGCGTGCGCACTCGGTGCACGCATACGTGTCGAGCAGGCTCTTCCACGAGAACTGCTCGAACTTGCCGGCACCCCACTGCGTGTCGTCTTCCAAATTGATCTTCGGAAGATCCATCAGGCGCTTCGAGCGATTGCGCGCAAAAATATTCGGCAGCGCACCGAGCAAATGGATGTGCTTCGAGTACGGCAGGTAATTCAAGAACGTCAGCAGCACGAGCACGTGCAGCCAGTAGGCGAGCTGCGCACCGCGCGCCGCTCCTTCCGCCGACAGCGGTGACAGCCATTTACCGACCGCGCTCGAAATCGGCATCCACGACGGCGCCGTCCCACCCGCCGTGATCTCGGTCGCGATCTGATAACCGTGCATCAGGAAGTGCGTGACCATCAGCGCACCGATCGCGCCCAGGATCAGACCCGCATCGAGCGTCCACGGGATCAGCCGCGGCTTGACGACCAGCCGCCGCGTGATCGCCCACAGAATCACCAGCAACACGACCAGGTTCATCACATCGATGACCAGATACAGCGGCTGATACACGACGCTCGGCAGCAGCGCGAGCGACACGCCGGGAATCACGCCTTGCACGATCGTATCGACCGTCGCGATCGTGATGATCAGGAACCCCCAGAAGATGAACAGGTGGTGCTTGCTCGTCTGGTGCTGGGGACCCTCTTCCGCGACCTTTTTCTGAGCGAAAAAGTAGATCCCGACGTCCATTAGCCTTCCCGGCAGATCATCGATCCGGGATCGGGGCTCCGGAGTGCCTGCCGCGACCGCTCGCCCAAACAGCCAGACCGTGCGGGCAAAGAACGCCAGCGCCGCTGCGAGCAGGAGGATGAACAGTGCCTGGGTCACGGTCGGGGGATAGCACGCACACGGCCGGATTGTCATGACGTGGCGGGGTCTTACGTAGGCGGCGTTTCACTTTTCGTGACCCCAAGGTGCGGCAAGAGTCATTGTCGAAATGTCGGCAAACCGTCATGGTTAAAGGACGTCTGCATGGGAGACCCGGCGAACATACTGGTCGTTAGCGACCTGCACTTCGGTGAAGAGCTGCTGCCGGGCGCTTCGTCCGAACGCCGCCGCGCGGTCGAGCTCGGCAGCACCGGGTTCCGGGAGTTCTTGCGCTATCACGCGGTTCGTCGCCAGGCCGGACGCCCGTGGCGGCTGATCATCGCCGGCGATCTGTTCGACTTCATGTCGGTCGTGATTCCCGGCACGCCGGCCACCCCCGCCCGCACCGCGGACGAGCGCCGGTTCGGCATCGGCCGCGGCACCCGCGCAGGCGTCGCGCGCATGAACCTGATCTGCGAAGCGCACAAGCCGCTGCTCAGCGACATGACCCGCTTCGCGGCCGCCGGTCACACGATCGAGATCATCGTGGGCAATCACGATGTCGAGCTGCTGTCGCAAGACGTCGTGACCGAGCTCGAGCGTCACCTGCGTCTCGCCGGCGCCGAGGATCGCATCATGTCGCGGATCAAGGTCGTCCCCTGGTTCGTCTACATCCCGGGCACCGCGTGGATCGAGCACGGCCACGTCTACGACGAAGGCTGCTCGTTCGAGTTCAACCTCGCGCCGACCGATCCCAAAGACGGCCGCCTCTTGTTCAATGCCGACTACGCCGCGATCCGTTACCTCGGCTCGACCGTCCCCGATCTCGATCCGCACGGCATCGAAGAATGGGGCTTCTGGGGCTACATGCGTTACGGCTGGGACATGGGCATCCGCTCGTTCTCGCGCCTGTGGCTCGCGTACGGTCGCTTCACGTTCGCCCTGTTCAGCGCGCGCGCGATGCATCAGTCGTTCAAAGGCCGCGACGCCCGCCGGCGCGTCCACCGCGAACGCCTCGCCCAGGTCGCGAAGGAAGGTGGGATCTCCGTCGACACCGCCTCGGCGATCGATCGTCTCGCACGCACGCCGCTCACCGTGAGCTGGCGCCGCCTTGGCCGCATGGTCATGCTCGATCGCTGGGGCATCATCAGCGGCACGATCCTCGCGCTGCTCGCGCTCCTGATCTTTTTGCCATTCGCGTGGGCCCTCGCGGGCGCGGCGCTCGTCGTGCTCGCGGCCGGCGGCATCTCGCGCTGGCTCGGCAAGCACATGGTCACGTCGCAATTGCCGATGCGCGCCGTGCCACAACGCTTGCGCCGGCATGTCGATGCGCCCGTCGTCGTGTTCGGCCACACGCACGATCCGCGCTGGCAACCGCTCCGCGGCGGCGGCCTCTACGTCAACGCCGGTACCTGGCTGCCCGCGCTCCGGCCCGGCCTGCGCCGCAGCTTCACGCACATCCTGATCCAGCCGCGCGCGAGCCAGCCTCCACAAGTCGAACTCCGCCAGTGGCGCGACGGCACGAGCCAACCGTTCGACGCCTTCGCAGATCTCGGCGCCGGCGTCACGCATCCCGGCACGCTCGGCTCGCAGACGCCCGACTGGACGCTCCACGAGCCCGAACCCGCGAAGTCGAAGGCCGGCGCCGGCGGCCTGTGATCAGCTCCTGATCGAACGCGCACGGCTGTAAGCTCGACGTCGGAGGGGTGTGATACCGCTCGGTTCGTGTCTACTGCGCGGAGTCCCTCCGATACGCCGCTCATGCGGCAGTACCTCGACGTCAAGGAGCGGTACCCGGATGCGCTCGTGTTCTTCCGGCTCGGGGACTTCTACGAGATGTTCTTCGAGGACGCGGTCCTCGGCTCTCGGCTCCTCGATCTGACGCTGACAACGCGCGACAAGGACAAGGCCGATGCGGTGCCGATGTGCGGCGTGCCCCATCACGCGGTCCGCGGCTATCTCGCGAAGCTGACGGAGCTCGGCCACAAGATC
>JAQBQF010000159.1 GCA_028287115.1 Myxococcales bacterium | reverse complement strand
TCCGCGCGGCTCAATTCGCAGAGGCCCGCCCGCTCTACGAAGATCTCGTCGAGCTGTCGCCGACCGATGCTTCGCACCGGCTGAACCTCGGGCTCGTCTACCTGAAGCTCGGCGATTCCGATCGCGCGATCGCGTCGCTCGAAGCCAGCCGCGCCCTCGATCCGAGCCAAGGCCGCGCGGTGAGCTATCTCGGCCTCGCGTATGCGCGCGCCGGCCGATATGCCGAGGCCTATCGCTCGTTCCTGCTCGCGGGCCAGAATGATCTCGCGACCGAGATCGAACAAAACCTCACGACGGCAGAGCGCGACGGCATTCATCAGCAGCTCGCGCGAACGGGTGTCGAGCCCACGACCGTGCCGCGCACCACGACGCCGGCCATGCCGGGCACGCTGACGCCGCCCGCGATGCCCCGCACGGTCACGCCACCGGCGATCGCGCGCACCGCAACGCCACCGGCGATCTCGAGAACCGCGACACCGCGTGCAAAACCGCCGAGTGCGCCGCCGAAAGCAAAGTCGCGCACCGCCACCGGCGAGTTCCAGGCAGTCACGCCCGTCGAAGACAGAGCGCCGAGCCAAGGCAGGATCGAGATCCCACTTCAGAGCTCGCCTGCGATCGTGATCGACAGGCCGCCGGTGTTCAGCAGTGCGTCGATCTCCCTCGATCCGTCAGCCGTCGATCACTCCTCTCTCGACAAAGCCGGCGTACCTGCCGCCGAGATGCCGCGGATGTCGGACTCGCTGCAGTTCGTGTTGCCGCAACGCGACGCGGTGCCGGAGCAACCGCTCGATGGGCACACGATGATCTCGCGCGCGGTTGCGGCGGCATCACCGGCTGCGGCGGGCGCCGCCACAAAGGTCGCCGCCGGTGCCGCGGGACCGCTTCCTCTGTCGCAGCTCGCCACGGACGAGCTCGTACGTCCCGATGAAGGCGATACGCCGTTCGAAGTCAGCGGCAATGGCGCGCTCGTGATCCGGGTGACCGAGCGCGTGCTGACGCGACTCGACGGCGTGCACATCACCGGTGGCGATCTCACGTACGAGCCGGCGACTCGGCGCTCGCGCGGCCATCAAACCGAAGAGCGCTTCGATTACGGCGGCACGTCCCTCCACGTGGTGTCCGGAACCGGCTACCTGATCGCAGTCCCCGGATCGCGCGTGTTCACCGCGGTCACGCTGGATGACGACATCTTCTATCTCCGCGAGGATCTCGTGTACGCGTTTCAGGCGACGTTGCGCTGGGAGAACGGCAACGTGCCCGGCCTGCGCGGTCGCCTGCCGGTCGTGCAGTTTCGTGGCGATGGTGCCGTCGCACTCCGCAGTGAAAAGCCGCTCGTGCGCGTCAAGCTCGTCGCGCAGGGCGTGATCTTCGTCGATGCGACGCGGCTCGCCGGTTGGATCGGGCGCGTGATTCCGCGCGCGGTCGTCCCACCACGTGGTGGACCGATGGGCGAGGTCTGCGTCGAGTGCACCGGCGAGGGCATCGTGCTCGTCGATCCGATCGGAGACCCCGGTCAGGGCCGGCCGATGGCAGAGCTCAAGGGTGCCGATCGAACGGCACGCATCTCGGTGCCACCGCCGCCGCCGGCCGCTCCGGTGACCTCCCCCTCCGGGGATTCCGCGGCATCACAGGCACCGGCCGAGATCCAGTTCAATCTCGACGACGCGGACGACGACGGCCGAAACGAGTTCTGATGACGCTCTCGCCGCCGCTCGCCGCCGCCGCAAAGCTCGCCGGCCGCCGCGGGCGCGTGCTGCTCCACTCGGCACGCGACGATGATGGACTCGGGACCTGGTCATTTGTCGCAGCGGAGCCGCGCGCGACCTTGCTCGGCCGCGGGCGCTCGCTCGTCCGGCTCGACGAGTCCGGCCGTCCCGCGCAGCGGTTCACCGGCGATCCGTTCGCCGCCGCCGAAGCGTTTCTCGCCGAGCATGGCTGTCACCGCGAAGCGCGCGCGGACCGCGCGCCCGAGCCGCGCGTGATCGGCTACTTCGGGTACGACCTCGCTCGCGTCGTCGAGCAGCTTCCGGGTGGTCCGATGCTCGGCAACGACGTTCCGGATCTGTGGCTCGCCGCCTACGACGCGGTCGCGCGCTGGAACGGGACCGAGCTCGAGATCATCGGTACCGATGACCGCGCACGCGAGCGTCTCGCGGTTGCCCTCCGCTCCGGTCGCGAGACCACAGGCCTACCGCCGCGATTCTCCGCGCTCGCGGCCGACGACGATCCCGCACACCACATGGCGCGCGTCGGCAAGATCCGCGACTACCTCGCGTCCGGTGACGTCTATCAGGTCAACCTCGCGCGCCGGCTCGTCGCACGCATGACCTCGCCCGGAGATCCGCTCGCGCTCTATGCGGCGCTCGCGGAGGTCGCACCCGCACCGTACGGCGCGCTGCTCGAAGCCGACGGCGTCACGATCGTCTCGGGATCTCCGGAACGGTTTCTCGCGTCCTCGGGCGATCGAATCGAGACCCGGCCGATCAAGGGCACGAGGCCCCGCGTCCCCGGTGGCGGCGAGGCGCTCGCAGCCGCTCCCAAGGATGCGGCCGAGCACCTGATGATCGTCGATCTCGAGCGCAACGATCTCGGTCGGATCGCCGAGACCGGATCGGTGCGCGTCGACGAGCTCGGCTACGTGATCGAATTGCCCGCGCTCTACCACAAGGTCTCGCGAGTCAGCGCGCGGCCGCACGAAGGCGTCGGCTACGCGGAGCTCTTGCGCGCCACGTTTCCGGGCGGCTCGATCACGGGCGCGCCGAAGGTGCGCGCGATGCAGCTGATCGACGAGCTCGAGCCCGCACGCCGTGGCCCCTACTGCGGCGCGTTCGGTTATTTCGGCAATTCCGGCGCGTTCGATCTCGCGATCGCGATCCGGATCGGCGTGATGACGAGCAGCGAGCTGCGCATTCACGTCGGTGGTGGCATCGTCGCCGATTCCGACGCGGCCGAAGAGCTCGCCGAGACCGAGGTCAAAGCAGCCGGCTGGATCGCCGCGCTCGCCGCGTTAGGGTAGGACGACGGAATCGAGGAACGTGATGCCGCCGTTGACGACTTGCACGCCGTCGACGGTCGTCTCGCCCGAGGTCGCGAGGTCCGAGAACGTCAAGCTGACCGGACCTAGCGGCACGCCCGGAAACCACACGACGCCGCGCGCGCCGGTCCCATTGAGCGTGAACGCCGTCGGCGTCATCCCGTCGAAGAACGGGCCACTGACCGTCGTCGGCATCGAAGTCGCGGTGACGCCCGAGACCGGCTGCCCGCGACGCAGGACGGTCGCGACGACGGATCCCGATCCAGGCAACAGGCCGATTCCCTGTGATTGCAGCATCTGTTCGAACAACACCGCACTAAGCGCTGGGATCGTGTTCACCACGCCGAAGTTCGTGCCGCCGAACAGCTGCGCCGACGTGACGAGCCCCGGCCCGGTGACGGTGATCATCTGGTTGACCCCTGTCGTAGGCGTCGTGATGAAAAACGTCCCGTCGGAGGTGGTCGTCGCGGTCGCAGACCCCAGATTCACCGTGATGTTCGCGGCTCCGGTGGTCGCGCACGTCTCGAGTGAGAGCAGATCCGTCACGACACAGACGCGTCCCGTGGTCATAGACACGCCCGCCGACCCCGATCCGGGAAAGCTGCTGCCGGAACCGATGACAGGAAAGTTGTTGTTGTCGGTGCAGCTGCCGAGCGCGCATGCCAGCAAAACGAGGATCGGTCGCTTCATGAGTGAAGCGTGGATCAGCCGCGTCGATCAGAAAATGTGCGGCGACGTCACATCAGAGAATTACGGGATCACGACCGTGGCGAACGTGATCGCACCGTCGAACACCGGCAACGACGGCGTCGTCACCACGGCGGACGGTGCCGGCGGCGTGACAGTGACCGCGGCGCCGCCCACGTTGATGCCCGGCGCCCACGCCGTACCGTGCGGGCCCGTCGCGATCTGTGACCAGCTCGCTGTCCCGGTTCCATCGTAACGGGGCTCGTAGGTCGATGGCGGGTTCGCCGAGGCCTTCGTCCCCGCGAGGCCGGCACCGTTCTTGATGATCGACAACATCACCGAACCTTGGCCCGGGAGGATGACGATGCTGTTGTTCATCTTCAGCGTATCGAATGCCGCGGCCTTGATCGCCGGGATCTGAAAGTCGGTCAGCGGCTTGTAGGACGTGACGATCGCTCCGCCGGTCACCACCCAGACCAGCGAGGACCCGGCTTGAGCGGCGATCACGAAACTCCCGTCGTCCGCGGTCGTCGTCGTTCCGGAGCCAAGCCGAACCGTGAGACCACCCGCACCTGCCGACGCGCAAGTCGTCAGGTTCGACGGATCGGATGTCAGGCAGACGCGCCCGCTGAACGTGTTGGCGTCGATCGCGAGCGCCGCTCCGTCCGAGCGCGCCGCATCGGGACTGCCGCCACCAGGACCGCCGCCGCCGCTACCGCCGCCGATGGGATCGAAGTCCTTCTTCGTCGTGCAGGCGGGGGCGAGAACGAGCACGGCGAGCACGGCGAGCTTCATCCAAACAATGTTACGCCGGCCATGTGACGGCAGTGAACTTTTTAGGCTCCCGCCGCACGCCTGGATATGTGCGCACGGTCGTACAGGAGGGGTACGCCCCACGACACGAGCCCGGCATGGCGACGCTAATCGCGCAGGTCTTTGACGAGGCCTTGCGCCTTCGCCTTCGCGGCGGCATTCGCCTTCGCGGCGGCCTTCGCCTTCTTGTCCTGCTTCGTGCCCTTCTCGCGTTTGTTCTCTTTTTGAATGTCGATGAACATCAGGCCGACGCCGACGACGAGCACGACATCTGCGACGTTGAACACCGGCCACTCGTGGGTCTTGTACCTCCACAGGACGAAGTCGGTGACGACGCCGTAGTACATCCGATCGATCAGGTTGCCGACCGCGCCACCGGCGACGAGTGCGAGCGCCCAATGCAGGATGCGCTGGTCGGGCCGCGACTTGCGCAGCATGTAGATCATGCCGATCACGGCGGCGATGCCGACGACGGACAGCAAGATCCGCGCGCCGGTCTGGCTCGAGAACAAGCCGAACGCGGAGCCCGGGTTCATCGACAGCCGCCATTCCCAGAAGCCGTCGATCACGGTCTTGGCAACGCCGCCGCACCTCCGCGCGACGATGTCATCGGGGATCGTGCAGCCCGCCGGATTCACCGGCAGCGACCCGCGCGCCCAGATCTTCGTCGCCTGGTCCGCGATCAGCGATAGCACCGAGACGACCGCGAACAGGTTCCACTTGCTCGCGAAGAACCCCGGCCTCGTTGTCGCGACGTCAGCTTGCGGAACTTTTATCTCTCCGGGCTCGGACATCGCTCAGGACTTTCTCGCCGCGAGCGCGCCCGCGCAACGCTCGCAGACGTCGTTTGGTGATGCAGCGAGCTTATCGAAGCGTTTCCAGCAGCGCTCGCAGCGTAGACCGCCGTGCGCCTCCACTGTGACGGGCTCGCCCGTACCCTCGCGCACGACGACATCGGACACGATGAACAGATCCGCGAGCTCGCCCGCGTAGCGCCGCAACACGTGGGCAGCTTCCGGATCGGCGGTGAGCGTGACGCGCGCATCGACCGACTTGCCGTGGAGCACTTTGCCCTCCGCGTCCTTCGCGGCACGGAATGGTTCGAGCGCCTTCGTCACGTTCTCGCGCCAGCGCAGCAGGAGCTCGACATCGCGGATGACCGGATCTTCGGCGGCGGCCTTGCCGGTCGGAAACGTCGTCAGGTGAACGCTGTCCGGATCGCCGGCGCGTTTCGGCATGTACTTCCAGATGTCCTCGGCGGTGAAGCTGAGGATCGGCGCGGCGAGCGTCGCGATCGCGCGTAGCGACTCGTACTGCACGAGCTGTGCGGCGCGGCGTTGCGGCGCATCGACCGGATCGAGATAGATCCGGTCTTTCGTGACATCGCCGTAGAGCGCGGAGAGATCGACCGTCACGAAATCGACGAGCAGCCGATGCACCACGTGGAGCTCGTACGCTTCATACGCCTTGCGCGCGCGCCACACCACATCATCGAGACGCGCCAGCATGTAGCGATCGATCCCGAGCTTCACGATCGAACGATCATGCGCATCGGGATCGAAGTCCTTGAGATTGCCGAGCAGGAATCGCGCGGTGTTGCGGAAACGCCGATACCACTCGGCGAGCCCGCCCTTGCCGTCCTTGCCGTAGAGGATCGTCTCCGAGTACGGGATGTCGCCGCGAAACTCGACCGAGGCGACCCACAGCCGAAACAGCTCGGCCCCGGACTTCTTGATCACGCTCTCGGGCTCGATGTAGCTCGTCTTGATACCCGCGGCCTTCGCCTTCTCGATCGCGCTCTTCGAATATTCCTTGCCGTTCTCGTCGAGCACGAATCCGTGCGTGATCACTTCCTTGTAGGGCGCCTTGCCCTTCACGCCGACGCCCGCGAGCAGCGAGCTATGAAACCAACCGCGATGTTGATCGCTGCCTTCGAGATACAACGTGATGTGCTGGTAGTCCGGATCGCGATTTTGCATCGCGAGCCACGACACGCCGGACTCGAACCAGACGTCGACGATGTCCTTTTCTTTTTCGAGCTTGTCCGGACCCGCGCCGCACTTCGCACACTTCGTGCCGGGCGGAACGAGCTCGCTCACAGAGCGCGTCCACCACGCATCGGCGCCTTCACGCGTGAAGATCTGGGCGATGTGCTCGATGGTGTCCGCGTCCGCGTGCTCGGCCCCGCAGCCGGTACAATAGAACGCGGGGATCGGCGTGCCCCATAGCCGCTGGCGCGAGAGCACCCAGTCCGGGCGGTTCTCGATCATCGCGTAGATCCGCTCTTCGCCCCACGCCGGGACCCACTTGCTCGCGCGGATCTCGGCGAGCGCCTTCTGCCGCAGGCCGTTGTGATCCATCGCGATGAACCACTGTGGGGTCGCGCGATAGACGATCGGACTCTTGCAGCGCCAGCAATGTGCGTACTGATGCTTGATGCTGTCGGTCGGCGGATTGAGGAGATAACCGGTCTTCGCGAGGTGCTCGATGATGATCGGGTTGGCCTCGTCCGTCTTCTTGCCGGCGAGCTCGGCGCCGCCTTCGAGGCGAACGCCCTCGATGTAACGGCCCGAATCGTCGAGCGGTGCGTATGCGGGGAGGCCGTGCGCGACGCCGGTCTTGTAGTCGTCCGCACCGTGACCCGGTGCCGTATGGACGAGCCCGGTGCCGGTGTCCGCGGTGACATAGTTCGCGAACCACAGCCGGAAGTCGGCATCACGCTCCGCCTTGGCGATGAACGGATGCTGATAGCGAGTACCTTCGAGCGTCGCCATCTGCGCCGGCGTGATCTCGACCGCCGCGGACAGATCGCCGCCGCCGATCGCTTTCACGAATGCTTCGCCGAGGTCGCGCGCGACGATCAGCGACTCGCCCGGATCGCGTGGATTCGGGATCGCGATGTACGTGAAGTCCGGATGCGCGACGATCGCGAGGTTCGCGGGGAGCGTCCACGGGGTCGTCGTCCAGATCACGTACGCGAGCCGCCTGCCCTCGAGGCGCTTGTCGAGCTTGCCGCGCCACGCATCCGGCAGCAGCGGCATCCGCACGTACACCGAAGGCGACGTGTGGTCTTTGTATTCGATCTCGGCTTCGGCGAGCGCGGTACGATCGCGCGGACACCAGATCACCGGCTTCTTGCCGCGGTAGATCGATCCGGCTCGCGCGAACGTCGCGAGCGCCGATGCGATCGCGCCTTCGTACGTGGGATCGAGCGTCAGGTACGGATGATCCCAATCGCCGAGCACGCCGAGGCGCTTGAACTCTTCGCGCTGGATCGCGACGAACTTCATCGCGTAGTCGCGACACGCTCGGCGAAACTCCGCGGGTGACAGCGCGCTGCGCTTGTCCTTCAGCTCGCGCTCGACCGCGAGCTCGATCGGCAGGCCGTGGGTATCCCAACCGGGCACGTACGGCGTACGAAATCCCGCCATCGTGTGCGACTTGACGACGATGTCCTTGAGGATCTTGTTGAGGATGTGGCCGTAGTGGATGTGGCCGTTCGAGTACGGCGGCCCATCGTGGAGGATCCACAGCGGCGCGTTCGCGCGCGCTTTCTGAATCTGCGCGTAGAGCTGCTTGTGATCCCACTCGGCGAGAATCTCCGGCTCGCGGACCGCGAGGTCACCGCGCATCGGAAACGCGGTCTCCGGAAGAATGACCGTCTCCTTATATTTCGATACAGGACCAGCGCCCGACATGGGACGCGGACCATAGCACGCAGCGCGGACCGACGACCCTCGCCACTCCGCTACGAGATATCGAGCGCTGCGTCGACGATCCCGTCACGCGCTTCGCGGCCCGGCGTTGGGCATCCACTCGGGTTCAGCGTACGATGGGCCATGGCTGAAGACGTCCGCCCTCGTGCCTCGTGGGACGAGTACTTCATGAGCATCGCGCAGGTCGTCGCGACGCGGTCGACCTGCCCTCGCAAGTACGTCGGCGCCGTGCTCGTCCGCAATCGGACGATCCTGTCGACGGGTTACAACGGGTCGATCCGCGGCATGCCTCACTGCTCCGACGTCGGCCACATGATGGAAGACGGCCACTGCGTCGCGACCATCCACGCCGAGGCGAACGCGATCATTCAGGCCGCACGCAACGGCGTGATGATCGAAGGTGCGACGAACTACGTCACCGCGAGCCCGTGCTGGAACTGTTTCAAGCAGCTCGCCAACTCGGGCGTCACGCGGATCTGTTTCGGCGAGTTCTATCGCGACGAGCGAATCTTCGAGATCGCGAAGCAGATCGGCATCGAGCTCACGCATGTCCCGCTGCCGGGTGTCACCTTGCCGAAGCTCCCGAATCAGGGACCCGGCTGAACCGATCACTGAACAATCGTTCGGGATCGCCGGCGGTTAGGTCGAATTCACCGAGGTTTTCTTGAGGCTTGGCCCCGATCGATCCTAGCCTTAGCTTTCATGCGACGAATTTGTGCGCTCCTCGTCGTCGTGGTGATGACGGCCGGAACCGCATTCGCGGGACCGAAGAAGGCCGTCAAGGCCGCGGCCAAGCGCAACAGCGACAAAGGCTCGATGCGCCAGTGTACGGGCGAGGGCAAGAGCCGGTCGTGCAAGCGGATCGCCGTGTTCTCCGGGCACAACGCGGCAAAGTCGCAGCTCCGCGCCGAGCCGCTCGACAAGCCCTCCGGCAACATCTCGATTCGCGCCGAGAACCTCGGCGAAGAAGTCACCGTCAACATCTACAAGCAAGACGGCTCGTTCGACGAAGCCGCGCTCGCGAAGCTCGACGACCTGTGGCGTTGCACCAAGACCGGTGAAGTTCGCGCGGTTCGCGCCGAGCTCTACGAGCAACTGTCGCGGATCTACGATCATTTCGAAGGCAAGCAGGTCCAGCTCGTCTCGGGCTTCCGGTTCGCCGAGCGTGACTCGAGCCGGCACTACCACGCGTCCGCGATGGACATTCGGATCCCCGGGGTCTCGGTCAACACGCTCTACGCGTTCGCCGAGACCCTCGATGCCGGTGGCACCGGCCTCGGCATCTATCCGACCGGGCAGTTCATCCACTTCGATTTCCGCGCCCCGGGCGAGCCCAGCTTCCGCTGGGTCGACTACTCGGGTCATTCCGATCCCAAGAAGAAGTCGCCGGGTCGCTCGCAGCCTGCTCGCAAGCCGAGCTCGTAGCGAGGCGCGATCCGCGATCGAACCGCGTCTGGTACGGTTTGATCATGGACGACGCCATCCCCGATATCCCCGAGCTCAGGGTCACGGACGTCGCGGCGCGCCTCGGCGAGCCGAGCTTCTTCGTGTTCGACAATAACGGACGCGGGCGGTGGGCGCGCGGCCACGTCCCGGGCGCGAAGAACTTGAACGCGTACGACTTCGACGAGACCGCCCTGCCCGCGAACAAAGGCGCGACGCTGGTGTTCTACTGCTCGGGCCCCGGCTGACACAGCTGCCATGCGGGCGCCGGGCGCGCTCGAGAGTTTGGCTACCACAACGTGTTCGTGATGCCCGACGGCATCGCGGGCTGGGACAAAGCGACGCTGCCCGTCGCGACCGGTTAGCTGACGATGCCGACGACGTAGTGCCCGTGCTCGGCGG